>JAFGPJ010000038.1 GCA_016936275.1 Sedimentisphaerales bacterium | reverse complement strand
TACATGACCGGAAAATTCAGGCTGGTCCGATCGCTCTTTAGTGATCTTCGTATGATCTTCAATACTGCATCTGTCCAAGAGGGGCTGAGTTTTTACGTCAAGACCTGTCGGTATTACGATCGAGAACGTCGATCCGGCACCTTCCTGACTGGTTAAGGTAAGCTCTCCACCGAGAAGTTCAGTTAACTGCTTTGTGATGGTCAATCCGAGTCCGGTTCCGCCATATTTTCGAGAAGTACTTCCGTCAGCCTGAGTGAACGATTCAAATATGGCGTTTTGTCTTTCCTGAGGGATACCGATTCCGGTGTCCTCTACATCAAAGCGGATATAGGGTTGATCATTTTTATCTTGCAAAGAAACATTTAGATGCACATATCCTTCTTTAGTAAATTTAATGGCATTATTGACGAGGTTGATCAAGCATTGCTGCAGGCGCGCCATGTCCGTGTTTATATTGGCCGGGAGTCCGGGTGTTTTTTGTATTTCAAATTCCAGATTTTTTTCTGCTGTTAAAGGAGCGATCATAGAATCAATCACAACTAAGAGGTCCTTAAGAGAACAGTCTTGTTTTTCAATATTGAGTTTGCCTGCTTCAATCTTTGAGAAGTCGAGGATGTCGTCTATTACCTGCAGGAGGTGCCTGCCGCTGTTGCAAATGATATTAACATAATTGTTCTGCTCATCTGTGAGTCCTTCTTCGGTAAGCAGGTCGGAGTAACCTATAATGGCGTTCATGGGCGTTCTTATTTCGTGGCTCATATTTGCAAGGAAATGGCTCTTGGCTTTACTGGAAGATTCGGCATCTTTTTGTGCCTTCTCGGCTTGTATGCGTGCTTCAACCAGATCAGTAACATCGATTACATTAAGCAGGACTCCCTGGTAAAGGTTATCGGCATAAATTGGCTGTACTCGCAGGATTATTTCAGCCTTGCCGAGAGGTCGCTGCATGATGAAAGGTTCAGAATTTGAATTTTGCCGGAATTTTTCTATAAGTTTGGTAACGTGTTCCAGAGGCTCTCCCTTGTGGATGTCTTCGATTTTTTTACCAATGATTTTTTCACGCGGCGTGTTTGTAAACTGACAGAAGTATTCGTTGACCTCGACAATTCGGTTCTCGGCATCAGCAAAAACTACGCCTTCCTTCATTCCTGAAATCATTGCGGAGAGTTTAGCCTTTTCCTGGTCAGCTGTTTTTTTGGCTATCTCGGCATTCTCCATCATGGAGAGGGCTGTTTCTTTAGCTTTCTGAAGCACCTGCTCGGCCTGTTTTCGCTCAGTGATGTCGCGGCACACGCAGAAGATCATTTTTTCTTCCTCGAATACAGCCGCATTGGTGCTTATTTCCACATCATATATTGTGCCATCTTTGCGACGGTGTTTTGTTTCGAAGTTGTCTCCTTTCTCATCAACAGTCCGGATCATTTCCAGTGTCTGCTCGCGTGTGAACTGATATTCCCAATCCCACACGTTGAGTTTGCAGACTTCCTCCGGGGGGTATCCAAGCATTTCGGCAAATCGTCTGTTGGATTCGTATACGCCACCGTCCCGGCCGAGGACGACAATGCCGTCCCGAGATTGCTCCATTAGGATTCGTCTACGTGCAGCTTCGGCAGAGAGGGCCTCCTCGACCTGTTTATGCTCTGTAATGAAACGTGCCTGCTGCATGTTCTGGTAGGCACTTGTCGAGAGTTGATCTGCAAGGGTGAAAAGTACCTGTGCAATCTGTCTGAATCGCTCCTGGGACATGGTGGGTACTTCATAAAATGCTTCTACGAAGTCTTCTTCGTCGGCTCCAATTTGACGAGCATACTCTCGCATCTTCTCCTCAGTTTGTGTTTCGTCGCGAACCTGGCCTATCAGCCAGTTGGCGACGTGTTTGCCTTCGACAGAGATCGCAGCACCAGCGTCCCAAAGCCCTCCACTCATGCATGGCTGTATGATGGGCCCGTCGGGATTCAATCGCCCCAAAGCGGCATCTGATCTGGAGCAGTTTTCGCGGCCTTTTTTTGTCTTACGAATGATGTCGCTGCAAAGCCGACAGAAATTACTAGGACGTGTCAGTGGTTTTCCGTTGGTATGTGTAATAATCGAAGCGACCCCAGTAGCATCAGCGAATTCATCCTGAAGTCGTTGGATATCATCGATATTGAACAGGTCCTCGAAGGCGATTTCCCCAGAGTCGTCCAGGGGTTTGGTTAGAGCAACAACACGTCTCTCCAGGGCGTCCTTTACCTGTTTGCGTTCAGTAATATCGCGAACTGAGGCACAAATATATCCTTTGCCTCCATAATTAAAATAGCCAGAAGATATTTCAACGGGGTATACCTGTCCATTTTTATTGCGATGAGCAGATTCCAACATTACAAATTGTTCTTTCTTAAGGAGTTCCCAGTGTTCCGCCCATTTTTCTTTGGGGAATTCCGGATCTATATCGTAAACTGCCATTGAAAGCAATTCCTGTCGAGAATATCCCAAAACCTTACAAGCCATATTATTAACATAAACAAATTTAGCATCTTCTGATATCCAAAAAGACATATCCGAGGCATTGTCAACAGCAAACTGTGTTAGTTTTAGTTTTTCCTCAGTCCGTTTACGCTCGGCAATTTCAATGTTAAGATTATCAATTGAAGTTGTTGTTCTGCTTAGATCATCAATCATTTGATTAAAAGTTTTCGCTAATTCACCTATCTCATCATTGCTTTGGCAATCTAAAGGCTTTAAGCCGGTTTTGTCATCCAGACTAGCGGTATTTTTAAAATGCTTTGCGATGGCCGCAAGTCTTCGTCCGACTAAACGATGGAAGGTGTAGTAAACTGTAATAATGAGGAGAGCTAATCCAGCGATCATCACAATTGAAGTTCTCATTGCT
>JAFGPJ010000303.1 GCA_016936275.1 Sedimentisphaerales bacterium | reverse complement strand
TAATCGTCATTGTAGCAGACATCGACTGAAGTTACGTAATCCAGGACGCCCCCCGGATCTTCGATAACATTCTTGATCGAGACTTCGACCATATACTTCCCGGCACAGATTGGGAAAATCTCATGGTGTTGATTTGTATCTACATAGGCCTGGAACTCAACTTCCCCCGTGCCCCATCCTGCGCTCTGACCTGGCACAGCGCCCAATAGAGCTAAAATGATTGTATATGCCGAGATTGCATACATGATTCACCACCTTTCTCATTGAGTCGCGCTGAAATGCACTTAAAGCAGGCACACTTGCCATCCGTAGTATTTGCCGCCGATAGAAGTGACCTCCTCCAATTCCATCCAAGGCGACTATTATAGGACATTTAATATGACAGTTATTTTGCCATAAAAACGGCCCTGTGTCAAGTAAGAATTTTGCTGATGATAGGTATCGAGGGGCTGAAATGCTTTAGTTTCACGAATTTAAGCTTGCAGAATCGCCTCCAGGGCTTTATAATCCAGGTTCTATCGAATGATTGGAGCCTTAATGCCCGGTATTTCATGCTGGATTCTCATACAAGGTGAGGATAGAAAATCGGGCATTCAGAGCCAAAATTTGACATTTTTTAGTGATGTTTGAGTCGTTGACGGAAAAATTTAACTCGGTTTTCCGGTCGCTTTCAGGCCGGGGGAGAATTACCGAGGCGAACATCTCGGACGCCATGGGCCAGGTCCGTAAGGCCCTTTTAGAGGCTGATGTCAACTACCATGTCGTCAAAAAATTCTGTAAAGATGTTACACAGGCCGCCCTCGGCGCCGAAGTGATTAAGAGTCTGCATCCGGGCCAGATAATGGTCAAAATCGTCAGCGATGAGCTGACTAAGCTGATGGGGCCGGTAGACAGCCGGATTTATTATGTTTCGCCCGGGCCTACCGTAATTATGCTGGCCGGTCTGCAGGGTGGCGGTAAAACCACCACGGCGGCAAAACTCGCCAAGTACATCCTTGCAACCGGCAGGAAACCGCTATTAGTGGCTGTTGACCTGCAAAGACCGGCGGCAATCGAGCAGTTGAAAGTCTTGGGTGAGCAGATAGGCATTGATGTTTACAGCGAAGAGAGCAAAAACGCTGTAAAGGTAGCGCAAAATGGCGTTAAGCATGCAAAGGAGAATGGTCACGATGTGGTTGTTCTCGATACTGCCGGCCGGCTGCACATCGACCTGGAAATGATGGATGAGGTAGCCAACGTCGCAAAAGCAGTCACCCCACAGCAGATTTATTTAGTTTGCGATGCGATGACCGGCCAGGACGCCGTCAATTCGGCAAAAGAATTCAACGAACGGCTTGAGCTGGACGGCGTCATTTTAACCAAGCTCGATGGTGACGCCCGTGGCGGGGCGGCCCTGAGCGTAAAAGCAGTAACCGGAAAGCCCATCAAGTTCGTTGGTATCGGCGAAAAACTCGACAAGCTCGAAGAATTCCATCCCGACCGCATGGCAAGCCGGATACTGGGGATGGGCGATGTCGTGACGCTTGTTGAGAAGGCCCAGGAGCATTTCGAGGCCGAAGAAGCCATAAAACTACAGAAGAAAATGGCCAAGGGCAGCTTCGGCTTCGACGATTTCCTCAAGCAGATGCAGGCCGTCAAGAAAATGGGCGGCATTAAAGATATGCTCAAAATGATGCCGGGAATGGGAAGCCAGCTCAAAGACCTTGACCTCGACGGTGCCGAGCTGACGCAGATGGAAGCAATCGTGCATTCGATGACGCTGAAGGAACGACGCGACCCGGACCTCATCGAGTCATCGAGACGAAGGCGGATTGCCGCCGGCGCAGGTGTCGAGGTTCAGGCTGTTTCAAGCCTGGTAAAGACATTCAAACGCAGCAGAGATATGCTCAAGGCGGTCAGCGGCGGCGGCTTCGGCGGAATCAAGGGTCTTCTCTCAGGCGGACTTAATATGGGATCGCTGAGCCAGATGATGTCCAGCGGCAGAAAAATCAAACAGCGCTCGAAACGAAAAAGAGTCATAAAGCGGAGAGGAAAAATAAAGAAAAGACGATAAAATTGCTTGTTATTGCTGCAAACTTTGGAATTTAGCATTGAAATCTCGGATTTTATTTGTGTAATTTTAAAAAGTTGTCATTATTTATCCCCCGAACTTTCTTGGGAACAGTACAATAACAATTATGAATAAGATTTCGATAGAGCAGTATCTTGAAAAGGTTGCCCGGTTTTCCGACAGCGATTACGGTAAGATGATACGGGAGCAGTTCGAGGATATCCAGGGCGCCAGCGAGCTGGCCATGTTGGTAGCTCCGAGCCCGGAAGAGCTGGAGGAGCTAAAAAAGGCGGTGGCGATTATGACGCCGGCGGAAAAACAAAACGCCGACACGCTGACCGATGAACAGACCGAAAGACTCGCAGCCGACGCTCAGATTGATCCGGCCAACCTGGCAATCTTTCTGAATGGTTACGCCCTGCATTGTAAACGTGTTTCGTGATCTTACTGAAACAGAATGCTAAAAACATACCTCAAAGAAATATACAAAACCACACGAACAGGTGATGCCAGAGAAGAAAGCTATTATAAGCCCCTGGCGACGCTTATAGAAAGCTATGCGAACTCAATACGTAAGTCAGACATATCTGTGATAATCTCGCCGCAAAGAACTGAAGCGGGAAATCCGGATTTTCGTATATGGGACGGCAAGCAAGCAATAGCAGGATATATTGAAGCGAAACGACCTGAAGAATCTAATCTTGACCGAATAGAAGAATCCGACCAATTACAACGCTACCTTACGGCCTTCCCAAACGTAATTCTGACAAACTTCTTCGAATTCCGTTTATATCGCAATGCTCAGTTGATCGACAAAATTCAGATCGCCCGGTCATTCATAGCAACACAGTTGAAGGTTGTTCCACCAATTGAGAACGAAAAGAAGTTCTATAATCTGTTGAAAGATTTCCTCTCGTTCTCTATCGCTCGGGATTATTCTCCAAGAACACTCGCCGAAGCACTTGCCTGCCGGACGCATTACCTAAAGGATCAGGTACTGTTAGAGCTAAAGAACAATAATAATAGATTGACCGGATTCTATCAGGCATTTCAACAGTACCTCATAGCGGGCCTGACAAAAGAAGATTTCGCCGACATGTACGCCCAGACCGTAACGTACGGCCTTTTTGCAGCCAGCACGCGGCACAATGGCGGATTCACCCGAAAAGCCGCGTTTGATAATATCCCGGCCACAATCGGAATACTCCGAGATGTATTCAGATTCATTTCATTGGAAGAACCGAGCGAACAGTTGAGTTGGATTATTGACGATATCTCCGAGGTTCTGAGTGTCGCCAACGTCAAAAAGCTTCTTCATCGTTACTTCATAGAAGGTCGAGGCTCCGATCCGGTGGTGCACTTCTACGAAACTTTTCTTGCACAATACGATCCCGATGAACGCGAACAAAGAGGCGTCTATTATACGCCTGAAGATGTAGTTGGCTATATCGTCCGCTCGCTCAACATTATCCTGAAAAAATACTTTGAAAAAGCGGATGGTTTCGCCTGTGAGAACGTGACCGTTCTCGATCCGGCGGCGGGCACGCTGACTTTTCTTGCCGAAACGGCAAAAACCGCCGTTAATGAATTTTCTGTGAACTACGGCAGCGGCGGCAAAGACCAGCTAATAAAAAATCATATCCTGAAAAACTTCTATGCCTTCGAACTTATGATAGCACCGTACGCCGTCGGCCATTTGAAGATGGGATTCCTGCTGGAGGAACTCGGATACAAACTGCACAAAGACGACCGTTTCAAGCTATACCTCACCAACACGCTCGAACTTGAGGACTTGGCACAGAGCGCACTGCCCGGCATGAGCTCGCTGTCGGAAGAATCACATTCGGCGGGAATAGTCAAAAAAGAGCAACCGATACTTGTTGTACTCGGAAATCCGCCTTATTCCGGACATTCGGCGAACAAGGGTAAATGGATAAGTAAAGAAATCCGCGAATATTACAAGGTTGACGGAAAAGACCTTGGCGAGAAAAATCCAAAATGGCTGCAGGACGATTATGTTAAGTTCATTCGCTTTGCCCAGTGGAAAATAGACTCGGCGGGTGAGGGTGTTCTCGGCTTTATAACAAACCACAGCTATCTCGATAACCCGACCTTCAGAGGGATGAGACAATCGCTGATGAACACCTTTGACCATGTCTATATTCTTGACCTGCACGGCAATAGCAAGAAAAAGGAAAGATGCCCCGACGGCTCCAAGGACCAGAACGTCTTTGACATCCAACAGGGCGTGGCAATCATCCTCGCCGTCAAAAAGCCCGGCCTCCAAAAGAAGCTATGCCATCGCGACCTCTGGGGATTACGAGAGGACAAATACACTTGGCTGAGCAAGAACGACCTGAGCACTACGAGGTGGAAGACAGTCCTTCCGAAATCGGAATTCTACTTCTTTCTGCCGAGAGACGAGAGAATGTTGCCTCGCTATGAAAAGTACACGAAGATAACTGACGTCTTTCCCGTAAACACCATCGCGCTCTTCACGGCGAGGGACAGGCTTACTATCCAATGGAGTGAAGCTGAAGCGTGGAATACGGTTCTACAATTCTCAAGGATGGATGCCGAGCTTACTCGCCACGCCTACGCCCTTGGCGAAGACGGAAGGGACTGGAAAGTCAAATTAGCTCAACAAGACCTGCTCGATAGCGGCCCGGACAAGGATAGAATTGTGCCCATCTTGTATCGGCCCTTTGACGTCAGATATACCTATTACACCGGTAGGTCAAGGGGCTTCCACTGTATGCCACGCGGGGAGGTCTTCCGGCACATGATACGGGAGAATATGGCAATATGTGTCGGCAGAGCCGGTCAGGTCGTTGGATCGGAAAAGCCGTGGAACATCGTATTCTGCGCGGAGACAATTACCGATCTTAATCTTTTCTATCGTGGTGGAAATGTAACTTTCCCCTTATATCTCTATCCAACCGAAGACCTCTACAACGGCGGCGAAAAATATCAGCGGGACGTGAACATAGATAAAGCGCTTTTGGACAAATTAAGCAAAGCATACGGCCGCAAATTGTCTCCCGAAAAAATACTCTACTATATCTATGCCGTACTCTACTGTAATGTTTATCGAAACCGGTACGCAGAGTTCCTCAAATCCGATTTTCCGCGTATCCCGTTTACTGCTGACGCCGGATTGTTCTCTAAAATGGCCCGTTACGGCGGTGATTTGATAGAATTGCACCTGCTCAAATCGAAGAAACTTGAAAAAACGTCTATGAAATTCCTTGGACGGGGCAATAGGCATGTAGATAAATCTGAATACGATTCGGAAAAAAAACTTGTAAAAATTAATCCGAAACAGTATTTTGGCCCGCTTTCCGATGAAATCTGGGAATATCAGATTGGCGGTTATCAGGTTATGGATAAATGGCTTAAAGACAGAAAAGGAAAATATCTCGATTTGAACGACATTAAACACTATTGTAAAATGGCCGCCGCCGTCAAAGAAACTATAGCGGCGCAGAAGAAGATTGATGCGATTTACAACGAAATCGAGCAGAAAGTTATAACGGCATAAATACCACAAACGTGTTTCGTGACTCGCAATGGTTTGGTCACGGAAATTGATAATATATTAAAGAAAGGAAAAACTATGGCAGTAAAATTGAGAATGACAAGGTTGGGCAGGCGGCATCGGCCGTTCTTTAGAATCAATGCGGTCGAATCGCGCAACCCGCGAGACGGCAGAATCCTTGAAAAGCTGGGCCATTACGACCCAATCGAAAAGGACCCTTCAAAACAGGTTGTGCTAAACCGCGAGCGGGTTGAGTTTTGGCTGGATAAAGGGGCGATACCAAGCGACGCCGTCTCGCAAATCTTGCTGCGCCATGGGATCAAGCATAAATATGCGGAACAAAAAGAGGCCCGTCGGGCAAAAGCCAGGGCCGTTGCCAGGGCCAAGGGCAAGCTGTTCGACAAGACCGAGAGAATAGCAGCTAAAAAAGAGGCCGAAGCGGCAGAAGAAAAAGCAAAGGCCGATGCCGATGCTAAGGCCGCCGAGGGAAAAGCCGGGGCCAAAGCTAAAGAAGCAGAGGAAAAAGCCAGGGCCGAAGCAGAGGCCAAAGCAGACGCCGAAGCGATAGCAAGAGCGGACGCCGACGCCAAGGCAAAAGCCGAAGCGGAAGCTCAAGCCAAGGCGGAAGCCGAAGCGGCAGAAGCAAAGACCGAGGCCGGGCCGGAAGAGGAAAAGAAAGCAGATGCTGTGCCCGAAGCGAAATCCGAGGCTGAACCTGAGGTAGATGCTGCCGAAGAGAAGGCCGAGGACAAACCCAAAGAGGAGTCGGCCTAACGCTGACTAACAGGCAAGAGCGATGAGGATAGATATTCTTACGCTTTTTCCGGACATGTTCGAATCGCCTTTGAGCTGCTCGATAATCAAGAGGGCTCGGGACAACGGCATTGTAGAAATCACACTAACCGATATAAGGAATTTTTCAACAGATAGCTATCGGAAAGTCGATGACAAGCCGTATGGCGGCGGCCCGGGGATGGTAATGATGCCCGGTCCTGTTTTCGACTGCTTCGAGCATGTCCAAAAGCTGTCAGACGAAAAAGGCCGGATAATCCTGCTGACGCCGCAGGGGCAGAAGTTCGACCAGGCAAAAGCATTGGAATTGAGCGCAGAGAAACGGTTGATTTTTATAGCCGGCAAATACGAAGGATTCGACGAGCGGATTCGCACGGGACTGGGCGCCGAGCAAATCTCAATCGGTGATTACGTGCTGAGCGGCGGAGAATTGGCCGCGATGGTAATCATAGACGCGGTTGTCCGGCTGCTGGACGGGGCGCTCGGCGACGAAGATTCGGCAAAAAATGATTCATTCAGCGAAGGCCTTTTGGAGTACCCGCAATATAC
>JAFGPJ010000302.1 GCA_016936275.1 Sedimentisphaerales bacterium | reverse complement strand
GCTGACAACGCCGATTCCAAACTGAGAGATGCTTACAATACCAATAGCAAACTGACCGATGGCGATTATTCCTCTTGCCGGAATTGGTCCCCGACCCGGTGCATATTTGAAGGAAATATGAACTAAAGGCAGACCTGCAAGCTTCACTCTTGATTTATACTCGAAACCATGTCCGTCCCACTTCTCTTTGGCCGGATAAGGGGCGCCGCAATGCGGACAAGCCATAGCCTGATCACTCACGACGCCCTGACAATCACGACATTCTTTCATTGCAGTATACTTTTCAACAACCGGATATCATCAATCCATACTGTCCCATTGCCATTTATTACCAAATTAAGTTTGACGTTGTCCGGATTCTCTCCTTTACGTAGCAAAAAAGCAATTTCTTCGGTAATCCATTCCTTTGTGCCTGTCAAAGATTTCACCTGACTGAATCCTTTCGAAAAAAACTCTCCTTTGCCCGGGAAATGACACCACATTTCGAGATAGACTTCGCCCTGGACTTTCTCTGTTCTGAGTTTCGCCTGATAGAATAATCGGGCATTTTCGACGTCTATATCCCCGGTCTCAAACAGGTGAATGTTTGCCGATTTGTTTATATCGATTCTCAAAGAGCCGTTACCGTCATTTGAAATCAACTTATCGATTCGAACACCTGATCGAGTGATGAGTCCTTCCATATCATCGAGCGGATATGATTTCAACTCAGAGACCTCCGCCATATTGGAAAGCAACTTCGGAGCTTTTTCCCGGGCTTGTTGCAGCTCGGCCATAGCCATATCTCTACGTGCATTTTCTGATTTAATTGCCAAGGCATAGTATAATAATATCACTGATACTATAACTAAAGTGATTCCTGAAATGGTTATCACAGCCGCCTTGCCATATACATTCGGCCATGAAATTATACCCATTACAAACGCAGCTATTTCAAGCGTAAGACAAAGAAAAAACTTGGGCCATAATGCAAGTCCTGAGATCATATACAATGCGATTGGGATAATAATTCCCAGGAACATTAAAACAAGAGCTATCTTTCCCAACTTTTGCTTCGACTGCGTTTTTTCCATTCCTGATGCGAGTTTTTCATCCCCGCCGAGCGAAGTCTTTCTCATAGCTTCGAGCAGGTCCTGATATTCGGTTTCGCTGATCTTGCCGTCATTTCGAAGCTGCAACAGTTCCTCTTCCGACGAGATGTTTGATATATTGTCCATTCCTTAATCTCCTGAAGATTCAGACTTTCCAAAGAAATAATCTCGCGATAGAAGTACGGGGACAAGGACAAGGCAATCGATAATGAAAATCGCCAGGCCGTTACTAATTCCTTTCGAGCAAGCGAGAATCGTTCCGAGTATCACTCCGATGATTGTCAGGAAATAGGCCCATGTATGTCCGAGATACAGACCGACGAGCAGAACTGCTGAAAGTGCGGCATCGATCAGAATAATGGGACCAACCTTAAACATAAACAACAATTTACCGAAAACCATCAGGGCGAGACTGACAAGGGCTATCCACAATACGGGAGGAATGCTCCCAGTATCCGGTATTTTGGGCTTTGCGGCCGAATTGGGAGGAAGGTTTTCATCATGTGCAGGAGGTTTAGTTATTGTGGCCAGAAGGTCCTGATATTCAGTTTCAGTGATTTTACCTTCATTGCGAAGCTGCAACAGTTCGTCTTCGGATGAAATGTTTGATATGTTCTCCATTTTTTAATCTCCCGAACACATCTTAACTATGTTTGTCATGTCATTGTCTTTTGTTAATCAGATGGTACTTTATGGGCACGACAATTATTCCTAAAATGCCAAGACCCCATACAAGAGGAAGGTTTAATATCAATCCGAACACTATTCCTATGATACAAATAACAAGGCCGCCGACCAGGATGCGCTTGCGAAAAGCCTGGAATTGCGGCTCGGCGGGTAATTCCTTCCTGGATTTATTCCCGGGCGAACGTCTTATCGTCCTAAGTAGCTCCGCATACTCCTGCTCGCTTATCTTGCCTTCCTCGCGCAGCTTCAGCAGCTCTTCTTCCGACGACACATTCGATACGTTTTCCATTTTCTATTCTCCTGTAAGTTTTTCAAGTTTCTCTTTGGCCTCGGTTACGCTAATTTCGTCTGCTCTTAATTTTTCGAGAATGGCCTTTTTTTGAGCGTCCATTTTCGCTAATGCCTCGTAGTTTGCGATTAACCTGTCCAGCCTCGATCTTATCGCGGCGTATCCCAGCGAGCTGCTCTGCTCCAACGTCTTTATGCTGAAACCGGCTAAAAGGTACTGTTCGAGGAATTGCTGGTCTTCAGGCGAGAGCCTGTTGAAAAATGTCTCGCTGAAATTACCTTCGATTTTAACGCCGCAGGCCGTACAAGACATGGCCGCGGTCTGCATCGGCAGCCCGCAGGAAGGACAGGATGTTGAAAGCAATCTTCTTCTCATAACCATAAATATTAGTATATTTGCTCGAATAGTCAATAATAATTTGGAAATAATATAAAATTTCATAATTTTTTTAGATGGGCGATTTTGGCTCAATTTTCTTCATTATGCTTCCATTTCTTGCCTTTTGCTGCTGTTTGTAACGTTCGACAAGCTATTTTTCCGATATCAAAATTGAGATTGACAAGCATTAATCAATAGTCAATAATCAATAGTAAATAGAAAATTGAGCGCCCGGGTGGCGGAATTGGCAGACGCGCTAGCTTGAGGGGCTAGTGAGAGCAATCTCGTGCTGGTTCGAATCCAGTCCCGGGCATTTTTCTTTTAATGACAAAGGCCGTCATCTCTCTTCTCCGCAATTGGCTTTGTTTTTTCAACTTGGTTTTAACAATCCCTCACCCCCCCAGAGTAAATCTGGGGGCTAAATAATTTTGGGTTTGTTTTTTTAGCTTCCGCGAAGAGATTTATTGCCATAAATTCCTTTCATATAAGAGATTATGCCGATTAAACCCGGCATAAATTGGCTTTGTTTTTTCAACTTGCTTTTGTTGGACGCGGATTTACCCAGCGCGGCATCGGGCTTCGCCCTTGGCCGCAACCAAAAAGTTCGTCTTGTAAAAAAGCTTCGTAAGATACTGCAAATATAAAGGTTACAATCGTTCAAAATAAAAAACGAGCATAAAAAACAACGTTTTGACGGATTATAGTACTGATTAACACGGTTTATGATCTTCGACATTTAATATTTTTCCTGATTACCTGATATCCTGATTTGCTGATTTACTTTATTCTGTCTTCTTTATCATTCACTATATACTAAATACTATACACTATATAATAATATGTTAAGTATTATACTAAACTAAATCGCAAAGATCAAGGTTATTTTAAGAAAATCTCCATGAGACGGCGTTGTTTAGATATGCTGCGGTGGGCACAGACGCCGCCCTGAGATTGGCCGAAGTAGAACGCCGGGAGTGCATCAAATAATCAATGATAAAGACAGAAAGGATGGCACAGTTTCGCTACCCATGCGGATTATTTGAGTACTGTCATTAAAAGGAGCTACGCGAGGCGGCAATCTTCTACCAACGGATATTCACGAGCCAAAGAAATTGCTAAATACGCTGATAAGATAGTAAACAATAGCCTGTCCCTATTAAAATCATTAATGATGTGTGTATCATTCTATCAAACTCAACAGATCGGCCTATTAAGCTCGTAGTCAAATGACTACGAGCTTATAAACAATGAACCGGAAAAAATTGATTGGATTATTGTTTGGGGAGAATTAAAGGTATCAGGTACATTTTTCGAGGAATTGTGCCTGGTAATGATAAAATGTTCCGTGTTTTGCGGGAATTGTTCCTTTATTTGAGAACGGCGAACTTGACATTGCTCTGTTCCTGCGGTATGATAATACTATGAAGACCTTGGAACAAATTCGAAAAGAGGCGATGTCGCTTTCTGCGGGCGAGCGCGCTGGTCTTGCCCATGATTTGATCCTAAGCCTGGAATATCCTGACGCTTACGAGCTTAGTCCCGATCAGGAGGCTGAGATTAGCCGACGTGTCCGCAGGGTCAGGAAAGGCAAAGCGTTGGGACGTCCGGCATCGGAGGTGCTCGCCGAGATCGAAGCCAGGCTGAAATGACCTCAGTCACAATCCTCCACGAGGCTGAGATCGAGCTATGGCAGGCCGTGGAATTTTACGAGAACAGGTGTTCAGGCCTTGGCTTGGACTTTGAGAAGGAGATCAAGGCCGCCATAGAACTCATCAGTCAATCTCCTGATCAATGGCCAATCCACAAGAATGGCACACGCAGGTATCTGGTACATCGCTTCCCATACTTCGTTATATATGTCCTTAACAAAGATCATGTATGGATTATTGCCTTTGCTCATTGCCGAAGAAGACCGGAATGCTGGTCAAGGCGATCCAAGAGGACAGAACCGCGACGTGGACGGCCACATAAAGGAGTGAATTAGAGGTGTAACTTACCCTATAGAGAGTACTTTTTTGATTAGATGTGCTTGATAATAAGATTTGTGCGACAAAACAGCTATTGATTTCAGATCCTTCACTTTCCCTAAGGGACGCCTTAGGCGCGTTCAGGATGACAATTCATCGAGTGCCTTCGGAATAATTATAATACTTATAAACTGGTTTTAACTGAATTGTCAATTTATGGGGGCAATCTCTACGTTTCTAAAGTGTATCTCATCTCCTTCGGAAGTCAGGCATATTCTGCCGGGGTTGATATCACATCCGGTTGCTTTGTTGACCTGCTGGCCGTTGATTATTAGTGTGACTGTATCACCATCGACAATAATTTCATAGCTATTCCACTCGCCAGGGGGATTTTCGAGGTTTTCGGTCTTTTTCAGATTGGTTAATTTGCCGAATTATACTTTGTAGCCGGAGCCGTTCAATGTTAAACTATACGACATGATAAACTTCAAAAGAGATTGATAATGGAGATTCAAAATGACGAGTCAGAGAAAACAATTCATATCCGGCGTTTTATTTATTGCTACAGTTCTGTGCATATCATCCTATGCAGAGCCTACAAACGGGCCGCTGAGAGTTTGCCCCGATAATCCGAGATATTTCGCAGATACTGACGGAAAAGCAATTCTGCTCGTCGGCTCGCATGTCTGGTACAACCTCGTTGACATGGGGCCGGAAGATCCGCCCAAGCCGTTCGATTACGAGGCATATCTCGACTGGATGGGCAAGTACGATCATAACTTTATGCGCATGTGGGCATGGGAAATGACCCAGTGGGATACGAAGCCAAACGGCGCCCACGCCCGCCAAGATGTGACCAGGTTCTACGTTAAGCCTCATCCCTGGTTACGTTGCGGCGACGACAAAGCATTGGACGGTAAACCGAAATTCGATCTGACAAAATTCGACCCGGTCTATTTCCAGCGTTTGCGACAAAGGATCGAGCCCGCACAGCAAAAGGGAATATACGTTTCGATTATGCTTTTCGAGGGCTGGGCCATGCAGAATATCGAGGGCGGCTTCAAACTGCATCCGTTTCATCCCGAAAATAACATCAACGGCGTAAACGGCGATGCGAACGGGGACGGCAAGGGGCTTGAAGTGCACGAGCTGGTCATAGATGCCGTGACAGAAATTCAAAAGGCATATATTCGAAAGGTTGTCGATACCGTCAACGACCTGGATAATGTGCTGTTCGAGATTTCCAACGAGAACCATCCTGAATCCACGCGGTGGCAGTATGCAATGATACGATATATTCACGAGTATGAAAAAGGCAAGCCGGCACAGCATCCGGTTGGGATGACGTTCCAATACAAGGGCGGAAAGAACCAGGATTTATTCAACAGCCCGGCCGACTGGATATCCCCGAATCCAGAGAGCGGCTACAGAGACAATCCGCCGGCAAACAACGGGGAAAAAGTTATCCTCACCGATACCGACCATCTCTGGGGCATCGGAGGCAACCAGGCATGGGTATGGAAGAGTCTCACGCGAAGTCTGAATCCTCTTTTCATGGATCCGTATGACGGCGTAGTATTAGGCAGGAGATTCGATCCCAACTTCGATACGATTCGTCGCAGCATGGGATACGCGAGAAAATTCTCACAGCGGATGAATCTAAATAAATGTAAACCGGCAGCTAAAGATTATTGCCTTGCAAATCCGGGCAGACAATATCTGGTCTATCAACCGACAGCAGGCGATCCGGTCAAGCTAAAACTCGGGCCGGCAGAATACAGCTTCGAATGGTTCGATCCCAGCTCCGGCAAGACCGTCGCGACGGGTAAAATCTACGGAGACGAAAATAAAGAAACGACCTTCTCTAATCCTGTTAAGGCAGACGCTGTTTTGTACGTACACTTAGCCGAATCCAGGTAATCACAACAATCTCATAGACCATCGCGCTTGTTTCAGCTTTTCAATGCCTGTAAATATTCTACCATCCGGCCGGAAACGTCTTTGAATTCAAGCCCCTCTATGAGCTCCAGAATTTGATCGAGAGAAACGTTGCCGGCAGCGTGCATGAAGTCCAGCGCATTCAGCGCAGCAAGAGTTGCGAATCCTTCTTTGCCCCTGATGATGGGCTTCATCGTTTGCAAAGCAAGGTCTGTTTCTCCGAGGTAACTGAGGGCCTCGGCGGCGACGACACGATTTTCCATCCACTCATCACTGAGCAGGGCTTTCAGTTCATCTTTGGCCGGCGCAGCTTTCTTTTGCAGAATCATACAGCCCGTTGCTGCCCAGTAGCGAATAACCGGCTGCGGATCATTACATGCTGCAATTAGCTTGTCGAGCGAAGAGACGCCACGCAAAGCGGCAAGATTTGCCACATCGACGATTCGCTCTATGGGATACGCATCGCTCTGCGCGTATTCGTAAAGCGTCTTGTCCGCCGATAGCCGCTCGAACATTCCCTCCGGAATAAAACCAATGTCCCGGGTCAGAATAATGTCCTCTTTCAGAGTGTTTCGCATCTGCGCAATCCTCTCGGCATACTTCGGATCGTCGATAAGATTCCTGATCTCATACGGATCGGATTCAGTATCGTAGAATTCCTCCGAAGGCTTGGGCTGCCAGTAGCGGGCCTGGACGGAATTGCACTTGCCATCAAGGTAAGCCCGGTACCACGAGCCCATACTCGGCATAACGCGGAAGGGATACGAATACTGCTGGCCCCACGGACGGTGCGGGCTGTAATTTTGTATGTAACGATATCGGCAGTCACGTATAGCACGTACCGTGTCATAACGCTCGTCCATCCGGCCGCGGAAAAGGAAAATATGGTCCCGCGGCTTGGCGGCATGCGCACCGAGAAACGCACGACCCTCGAAATATTTGGGAATCGGAACGCCTGCTAAGCTAAACACAGCGGCAGGAAAATCCACGAAGCTTACCGGCTGATCGACCCACTCGCCCGGCCTGGCGGGCGCAAGATGCGTCCATTTCTTCGGAAAACGTATTATGAAAGGCACACGAGTGCCCGAATCGTGGATATTGCGTTTGCCGCGAGGCAGCGCGCCACCGTGGTCGGAATAGTAGAACACGATAGTATCATCGGCGAGACCTTTCTCGTCCAGCTCCTTTAGCAACCGGCCGACTTCCTTATCCATTAGCGTCACGTTGTCGTAATAGACGGACCAGTCCCTGCTGATAATCGGGGTATCGGGGTGATAAGGCGGAAATTTTACGTCCTCCGGAGCGATCCTCGGTTTGGGGTGTAATATACCCTTCTTTCGTCGATTATTAACAATCTCTTCCGTGAGCTGGCCTTCATGGCTCAGCGTAATATTGAAAACGGCAAAGAACAGCCGGCCCGGCTTGCGATTGTCGTAGTGGGCTTTGTTACTGCATTCGTCCCAGGGCTGGTTCGGATTGCCGATATAATTGTAGTCCGTTTTCGAATTGTTCGTACAGTAATAGCCGGCTTTACGCAAGTATTCCGGGTATGGGCGGAACGTATCGGGGATCTTTGCTTTGCTGCGGTGGTTGTGTATTCCCAACGAGCACGCGTACATACCGGTTATCAACGTAGAACGTGCCGCCGAGCAAACAGGTGCATTAGCAAAGGCGTTTCGGTAACGGACACCCTCGGCGGCCAGCTTGTCAAGGTTTGGCGTATATGCCTGCTTGTCACCATAGCAACCCAATAAGGGGCTGTTGTCCTCACTGGTAATCCACAGAATGCTGGGACGGTCTTGCTCGTTTTGCTGCTGTCCTGCAAAAAGTGGTGTACCAATGATACCGGCAGAACCCACTGCCAGACCCGCTGTTTTGAGGAACTGTCTTCTTGTATGTCTGTTCATTCACGTCACCTTTCGAGCTTAAACCGTACATTTCATACGAGCTTTCAATATAATGATAGGGGAAAAACCGAAAACTTCAAGTTATCTTAAACAATGATAACATAGAAGAACGCATTACCTGCTGTATAGACGGTATTTGAAGGGAGATTAAGGCCTTGAGTAAAGAAAAAGGACTGTGAGCGATATTTTGCTCACAGCCCGTATTTGATATTGCATAAAGTTTAATAATTTACTACGGACAGCTCTGGAGCCAATCGGCCACCAATTCAGACAGGTCGTACAGGTCAATTACTCCATCGCCGTTATAATCCTGGCATAACGAGACGCTGATATCCGGAGTGAATTTGTAATCTTCCGTCTCGCCGATCGCGTATTTGCCTTCGGGTCCGGAGCCAGCATTACCTTTCGCCCCGGGATTACTGCCGCCTCTGTAAGGCTGGCCTGAAAGAGTGATTCTCATCCATATCTCCTGGTTGACACCCTCATGATGCCACGCAAGGAACCCGGGCGTAGTAATCTCATTTACTCCGGCGGGTAGATTCGGCAAAAACTGGTTCTGTACCGCCCACTCAGCTGCGGGACCTTCGGGGCAATCGATAACGTCATCCCAGTCGCCGTCCCGGTTCCAGTCGAGCCAGATATTTACCCAGAGATCGTTGTTCGGAGCAACAACATTAACAATGTAATCGATCGTAGTGAAGCGGCAGCTCGGCATATGAATCGGGAAGACAACGCCGTCATCGCCCTGGTCATTGTCCGGCCTGTCGGCCGAGGGACTGATGTTGTTTAAACCATCCTCGTCAATGCCGGTGTCGGCCTCGATTTCACGGGTGATCTTTTTGCCCAGAAATGCTATGGGCTGGGCATTGATATGAACCGGCCCGTAAGGCCCGGTTCCGGTGCCGTCATTGTAAACGGTGGGATAATGCGCTTCAACAATGACCTGCAACATTCCCTGCGAGGTATACGCTATCATTGGCACGCCCGCGTTATTCGAGCTGTCGGGAGCGTCGCCAAGGTCCGTCTTGTTCTGAATGACGATTCCCTGGCAACTGATAGTAAGCAGACCTTCGCCCGTCTCGGAGGCATAGCCGCCGATTTCTATCAGGTACCGGCTGCCTGCAGTAGCGGCAAAAGTTATCTCCGACTGATAAGTGTTGCCGGAGTCGTCATTGCAACTGATTAAATCACTTTGGGTGGGATAGCATTCACAGCCGTCATAGACGGCGAGCATCGTGTCGTAACTGCTGC
>JAFGPJ010000301.1 GCA_016936275.1 Sedimentisphaerales bacterium | reverse complement strand
GCAGGCCGGATAATTCGATGTGCTCAGCCCATTTGTTCTGCTCGGCGATAGTTGTCGCCTGACGCTGATTATTTCTGAAATATGAGTCGAACGACAGACCATATTCACCTGCGAAATGCAGGCTATATAGCGCAATAAGAATGGCGGCCAATAACACAAGATAACGCAATTGCTTGGACTTTACCTTATCACGTTTTTTCGGCATGATTCATTAGCTTCTTGAAACGGTGCATTTATTTTGTCATAACCATCAGGACTCGCAGTTCGTGCGGTTTGAAGAGCAGAGGAGCTTCGGGTGCAAAAATTTGCTGCTGGCCGGTCAGTGGGTCAAGCAGCAAGCGTCTACCTTTTATGGATGTCTCTAATTGCATTTCAAGATTATTTTGGCCTTCATTAAAGACAATGTAATAATCCGTTCCGTTTTTAAAAACGTGCCGCGTTCGCACATCAGGCGATGCAGGCATGACTCGAACGTCCGACGGTATCAATCGCTCAATTTGCCGCAGCAGCTTTGAATCCTCCAGCCGGTCATCCCATCGTATCAGTCTGCCGGCTTTATCCAATATTTCTAAAGCCGGTTCGGCTTTCTCCGGCTGTGCAATCTCTACGATCAATGCCCGATAGTGCATTCCCGCAATCCGGATGCCGTCTTCGTCCACCACGGCGTCTTCCCAAAGGTGCCGTGCTTCAAGATAATTAAAATCCCGCTGGTTTTGGAAACATACCTTTGCCGCTCGCCAGGGCAGGTGGTTATTCAGTCCAAGGATTGCCATCTCACAAATGTGCCTTGAGTCCGTATTAAGCCAGCAGAGCCTGCGAACCGAATCTGCAAACGGCCGGTACTCGTCCCACCAGGGGCTGTTCGGCCCGACGTCCGGCGGACGCTCGTCTATGCGGGGGCCGCGTATCGAGTAATAAAATGCGTGCGGATACAGCAGGTTGCATCCCCGAACAATAAGCCAGTTCGTCAGCCATTTCATCTCTACGAACGTGAAGTTATGCCCATACGCTCCGCAATATTCGTTGGAATTTCGCCGCCTGCCTAAGTGAATCATCGCCGATGAAGCACACTTGCCTACGGTGGATTGATCCCCTTCGAGAGCGCTGTGCTTGCCTGGCTCGATGTACCTCCATACGATGTCCTGTCCAGGTATTTGGAAATGTCGGAGCTGTCCGATGTCGTCCGGTGCGGCCGGATGCCCCGTCAGTGCGACGCCGTGCTCCCGGCACCAATTCGAAATCTGAGCATAGAATGTCTCTTCCAATCTGTGCTGCAGCGCCTGCTGGTAGTCTCTTCTGTATCGCTCAGCATCCGGTTCGTCATTGTACCACAGCGTCGTTAGGTAAGGGCGAAAATCATACCCGAGGTACGAGTTAACATGTTCGAGTATATCTGTCGTCCCGGGCATCGCACCTCGTTCGGCGCGCCTGGAGAGAAGCGATGGCTCATCAGTAAAAATCGCCTTCACTGTTTTGCCGAAATGCTCTTTGAACTCTTCGTAATATCGTTGATAAACCAGCCGAATGAAACACGCAACCGATTCGGGATTCAATATGTCTCCACCCGGCGGGGCATTCTCCGGCACCTCTCTGTGATTATCTCGTCTCGGCGGGTCATCCTCGACAAAATGCAGGCCCCTAATTACCGAGTATCCATCACGGATGGCTCTGTCAACAACTGCAATTCGGTGCCCGTTCTTTTTCCGCCGGACTATGGCAATCAAATTCTGTCCCTCATCCAGCACTGGTTCATTGTCCTGACCGATTTTAATGCCGGACTGGCTGGAACCAGGCTCAGCCGCATCCAAATCGACCTGGAATAGTCCCCGCGTTCTAAATGCTGCGTTCTCGGCAACAACCTGACCGCTGGATGAGCCGCTCGGGTACATGCCCTCATCGTACAGCACGACCCACATGTCACGATTTGCCGCCTGCTCGATAGCGAACCTCATGAATTTAATCATAGGTTCGCTCAACCAGCCGATATCACGCGGCAGTCCGGCCCGGGGATGTATTACAAATCCGTACACTCCATGCGCCTTGAAATCATCCAACTGGCGTGCTATCTCTTTTTCGCTCAGTCTATCATTCCAGAACCAGAACGGTGCCAAAGAGAACTCCGGCGATGGTTCCAGCCATCCGGCGGGCAGCTCTACGCCGCTTATCTTTCGTGCCGTTGAATTACCGTACACTCGAACATTTCCCAGCCAGGCTCCTCCTGCTATTCCAATACCTGCAAGTCCGAAGAATTCTCGTCGATTTAATTTACCTGTCACTTCTCTACTCCTTTTCGGGTCGTTGATAATGCTGTATATCTTATGTTTTTTATGTCATTTTTGCGACTAACTTTCTTGCTGTGGATTTCGACAGCAGCAATACTTGCTTGCAAATGCTTTTGCAAACGTGCGGCATGGAAAAGCGAATCGGAACCAGCTTGGGCAATATAAAGTCGGTGCATACGCTCTGTGGGAAATCGTCGCCGGCAATTGTTATTTTTGCCGCGTCTGAGCAGCCAAATCCCAGTTGTTTTGCTGTTTTAATAATCGGTATATCATCCGGCTCGATATCGACCAGCTTGGCGCAGATTATTTCGCAGGCGATTGGGTCGGTTCCGCCGATAAGCCAGCCCAAAGGCCTGGCCCTGCCTTGAATCGGGCCGGGGCCGTCCATTGCTGTGACCGCATCAATAATCGTCAGGGCCGGATTGAGATACCTGTAAATGTCAATAAGCAGTTGGCAGAATTCATCGTAGTGACGGCCTTTTCTAAAGTGCCAGAGTGCCTTTTTCTTGCCGGTGACACAACCGAACATGTTCTTGACGGCAAATGTCGCTCCCAACTGCTGGTGCGATTTGAACTTAGGCAGATTGATTATCGCATCGGCGTCGAGTGCGACGGAACTTATGCCGACGCGGATATTCTTCGTGCCTACCCGGCATCTTTTCGGATTATCGAGCTGCCTGACAGGCACGGACAGTTGTTTTAGCGGCTCGTCCAGCTCTAATGCTTTTACACAGTCAGACGTGTTGGCCCATGAAGGCGAATCGGCTACAAATGGTCTGGCTCCGAAGTCTTTCAATAGCCGGGCCGTTTCGAGAATTACCGCCGGGTCGGTCTGAGTAGCGTGCTTTCGGGACCTGGGGGCGATGAAATTGGGCTTGAGCAAAACGCTGTCGCTGGGCTTGACAAACTTTTCCAGCCCGCCGAGCAGATTGAAATGTTTTTCTATCGCTTCGGCTATTGTCGGCCGGCTGTAATCTTCGCATCGAGTCAGTGTCACTGTCGAATTGTTCATCTTCTGTTCAGTAATTTATTCCAGTACAAACGAGTAAAAATATTCTTATAGCAGGCTTATACTCCGGCGACTTTGTTTTGCTGAAGAACAAACCACCCTGGGGATTACTAAAAAACAGGCCACCGAGTGTTGTCTGGTCGCTGATGTATTCTTTTGGAGCGAGAAAGACAAAATCGCCCGGGCTCATCTTCGATCCAAAGGCGGCACAGGTAAAGGGAAACTCGCGTGATTTTCCAACTTCTTTCAGTTGCGGTATTGCTCCCTGCATCGGCGGCGAAAAAACCGGATAGGCCACAAGGTTGCATACGCCTCTGGAGCCGGGGATTTTGTCAGCGTTGACTCTCAGACCGAAGATGCCGGGCCCCACGTTGGCACCTTTTCTTAAGCCGTCGGCTGCCTTGTAATAGATAGGTTGCGGACGATCCAGCCCGGCTATAGTTATGGTTTGGGCCTCGCCATCAGCCAGCATCAGCGAGACTTTAACGATGTTCCGGCCTTCCGCTTCGAGTATCCAGTCATTTGCCTGCCTCCATAAATCGACCTGGCCGAAACGAACGAGGAACGAATTGGCGCTGAATGCCTCGTAGTCCTTCAATTTCAGCGGCCTTATGAACAGCTTCTTGCGAATATTGTCAATCTCGTCGATGTTGTCGGCGGGAATCTCGAAAATATGGACGTCCAGCCGTGTTATCTTGAGCAATTCCACACTCTGTGTTTGGCCGCCGTCCTGTGGAGCAAGATCGCCGATCTTGACTCGCTCCCACATAGGCGCTTCCGGCTCAGGTTTGGCGCAGCCGGGAAGGCAGAAGGCAGAAAACAGAATACAGATGGCAGATAACAGAGAAAATCCCGTTCTCCGTAAGGATTCCATAGGACGGCGAGGAACGCGGAACACTGTTCGCAGCACACAGAACATATCTCGATTGGCATCGATCATGATAATAAGCTAACAATCGCATAATTATATGTCAATGAATTCGTATTCGGCTTTTCGGTTTAGCCGGGAAACGGCATATCATGTGTTGTGCAGGTTCAATTTTCTTGACGGGGGGCGGTGTTTGGTTTTTAATGGTGAGGTTTTTTACGGAAAAGGATATTAAGATTAGAAAGGAACAAAGGAAGATGAAAGTCAGCAAACGAGCCCAGGCAGTGGCGCCATCAGCCACTATAGCTGTGACTTCGCGAGCGCAGGAACTGAAAGCACAAGGTGTGGACGTGGTCGGCTTCGGGGCGGGAGAACCGGATTTCGATACACCCGATTATATCAAGGAAGCAGCCGTCAAGTCGCTCAAGGCGGGCAAGACGAAATATACACCCGCCGCGGGCATTCCCCAGTTGCGGAAAGCCATCGCCGAGAAGCTGCAGAAGGAAAACGGCCTGAACTATACTCCAGAGCAGATAATCGTTAACATTGGCGGCAAGCACTCGGTTTATGAGGCGATGCAGGCCGTGCTGGATCCGGGCGATGAGGTGATTCTGCCGACGCCGTACTGGGTAACGTATCCTGAGACGATAAAGCTTGCCGGGGCTACGGCAAAGATTATCGAAACCGATAAGAGCACCGACTATAAAATCTCGCTGGGGCAGTTGAAGAAGGCGATTACGAAAAAAACCGCCATGCTGCTGATAAACTCGCCCAATAATCCAGGCGGATTTACTTATACGCCGGGTGAGCTTAAAGCCATTGCGAAGATTCTGGAGGGAACGAATATAATGGTCATTTCGGATGAGATTTACGAAAAGCTCATCTACGGCGATACGAAGTTCGTGAGCTTTGCTTCGTTGAGCGAAGACGCTTTCGGCAGAACGCTGACTCTGAATGGCTTCAGCAAAACTTACTCCATGACCGGCTGGCGGCTTGGATATGTGGCAGGGCCGCTGGAAGTCATCAGGGCGATGGGGCGGCTTCAGGACCACATGACCTCGAATGCCGCAACCTTCGGTCAGTATGCGGCGATTGCTGCCTTAGGCGAGCAGTCGGCAGCGGCTATCGAGCAGATGAGGGCTGAATTCGAGCGTCGCGGCAAGTATATGTCCGAGCGACTCAACGGCATGGACGGCGTCGAATGCCCCGAGGCGAGCGGCGCTTTTTACTGTTTCCCTGATGTTTCAGCCCATTATGGCCGAAATATAAATGGGGCGAAAATTACCGGCAGTATGGATTTCGCCAAAGCACTGCTGGAACAGGCTAATGTGGCGCTGGTTCCGGGTCTGCCGTTTGGCTGTGACAATAATGTGCGTTTGAGTTTTGCCTGTTCACTCGAACAGATTACAAAAGGATTAGACAGACTTCAAGAATGGCTAAGTCAGTAAAGAGCAATAAACATAGAGTCTCGACTCCGAGTGTGGAAGATTCTACGGTCTCTGAACAGCCAGCACAAGCGGTCAAACACAGTGCTTTATCCGGGTGGCCGATGATTATCGGCTGGCTGGCGATGCTGATTTTTACTGTTCATGCCTGCTCACATATGGTCGCCGCCGGCGATACATGGGTGGCAATGGCCTGCGGTCGGCATTTTGTCAATCATGGCGTCGATACCGTCGAGCCGTTCAGCGCGAACTCCCACAAACCGGGACCAACGAAAGAAGAGATTCAAAAATGGCCGGATTGGGCACAGTGGATTGCGGGCAAGGTCAGCCTTAAAACGCTTAAGGCCGTACATCCGACCGGCTGGATTAATCAGAACTGGCTAACGCATGTTATCTTCTACCTGCTGGTGCCGAAATCATCATATGCGGACGGCATGAGTTTTTCTTCGAACGCGCTTGTTTACTGGAAGTTCGCCATTTACATAATAACTGTTATTTGTGTCTATTACACTGGCCGATTGTTAGGGGCGAATCCGGCGCTTTGTGCCGTCTTTTCCTGCTTTGCGATGTTCATAGGCCGCTCATTTCTCGATATCCGCCCGGCGGGTTTTTCGAACATGCTTGTGGCGGTCTTTCTGCTGATACTTGTGCTGACAACGTATCGAAACATACTTTATATATGGCTGATTGTCCCGTTGACCGTTTTCTGGTGCAATGTACACGGCGGATATATCTATGTCTTTATTATGTTGGTTCCATTTGTAGGTCTTAACTTTCTGACGTGCATTTCCAAAAAAAGATTCATCTCAATCGGGCTTAAAGGTGTCTATCATACAATAGCGGCCGGCTTTGTTGCTTTTATTGCGAGTATTATTTTTAATCCGTACCATTTAACGAACCTCACTCATACGTTCGTCATCAGTGTCAGCAAACATGCCGAGCGATGGCGTGACATTCACGAATGGAGGTCCGCTTTCGACTGGTCCAATCGTGTCGGTACGGGTTTTCCATTTTTAGTGCTTTATATTCTCGGTATCGGCCTGTTGATTCTCTGGCTGTTTTCCCGCGTTCTCATGCCGAGGTTGCTCAAGGCGCCAAGGAATGAGCTTGAGGCACAGAAAAAGTTGTATATCAAGCTGTCGGCAGTATTTGGTTATGTGGCATTTGTTCTGGCCTGCTGGGTGACGTTTGTCAGTTTTTCGCTTCTCGGCCTCGATTTTGTCAGCTTCTTCTGGTGTGCGGTTTTCGTTGCTATTATCCTGCTGAGTATTTACAAAAATATTCATTACATTTATTTTGTGATACTACTGAGCCTGCTGGCGGTGTGGTCCGGCAATGCGGCCGTTGGTTACAATGGTAGATATTACTATCCTTTCGTTGTTCTGCCCGCCTATGTCATACTGCATACTGTGGCATCACTGTTTTCCAAAAAGGCTAAATACAAGACAGAGAATATTGTCTTTGTGATCCTGGCGGCTTTTGTTTCCCTGCTGCTGATGACGATTATCTTCAATCCGTTCAAGTTTGAAGAGCCGATATGGAAAATCAGTCAATTCCTTGACCTGCGACGGATATTCCGTCCGGTTTATGAACGTAACCTCGGATTGAGTTATCTGTACTTATTCGATACGCTTTTTATACTGAGCATGGTTTCGATTATTTTCTGGCTTGCACTGCACTATTTAAAAGACGTTCTCGGCAGGATAAAAGTCGCGGAAAATCAAGAGCGGCAAACCGAGACATATCAATTGCCCCGGATAGATTTGGCGGCAATTACAATTGCTGCCCTGACGATTTATATGGCCATCCGTTCACGAAGGTTTATACCGATAGCAGGAATTGCAGCGTGCCCGGTTGTGGCGATGTTTATAGACCAGATCGTTCGCGCAGCTTCAGCGAGCCGAAATTTCTATGTCAACGACCGCCTGACGGTTTCTCCAATGCCGCGCAAGCTGCAATTGTTTTTTATCGGCGCCGGGGCTTTGGCTGTTCTGTTCTTCGGCACGTGGTGGGGGCATAAATTTAAGGTTGTTTATCTCGATCCGTGGCCTTCGGATCCGAAATTAAGTTCTGTATTTATGCGGATGACCGCCTCTGACGCCAAGCCGTTCTATGCAATGAAGTTCATCAAAGATAACAAGCTCAAAGGCAAAATGTTCAATTACTGGACCGAGGGCGGATTCATCGCATGGGGACAGGAGCCTGATCCGAAAACGGGCAAAACACCTCTGCAGTTATTCATGGACGGCAGAGCACAGGCTGCTTATAACCGCACAGCCTTTGACATTTGGACGCATATTATGTCCGGGGGTCTGGCTGGTTCTCGCGGATATGAGATTATGCAGGCCGCCCAGGTCAGAGCACAGATGACTGGAATGGAGCTGGAAGAAATATTGACTCCGGAGGATTATGTCGAACTTGGGCAATCCTTTAGCGATGAGCTTGAAAAACGCGATGTCTGGGTCGTCTTAATGCCGTCTGCCGTATATAATGATCCGGACAAACCAGCTTCCTATCATGTTTTAAAGGGTTTTGAGCTAAATCCCGATTGGCCGATTGTGTTTTTCAATAACAGGCAAAAACTATATGTTGACATAAGAACGCCTCAGGGTAAGGAACTTTTCGAAGGCATATATAACGGGAAAACTATCTATCCGGATGATTACCACCTTAACCTGATTCGTGCCCATTGCTGGATTCGTTATCGTCCGGGTATAGAGGAAAAGAAGAAGGCCCTTGATTTTGGTATAAAGGCATTTGATCTAAATCCGATGCCGACCACCATTTTTGAAATACTCACTATGGCCGTGAACTTTCCCGAACTGAGCCCAACTGTTGATAAGTTTTGCTCGGATTACTTTGATGAGTTTACGGAAAAAGAAGATGTGTGGTCCAGGCAGGACGGTTATCGGCATAAAGTTGAAGCCGTACAAATGGCGTGCTACCATTTAAAAAGGCTTGCCCAGGCTCGGAGAGACACAAAACTTGTGAAATTCTATGCCGATAAGGAACATGAATATTTACTTGAATTGGCGAGCATTCATCAAAGCAAGAGGTGGTGAATGGTTTCAATCAG
>JAFGPJ010000037.1 GCA_016936275.1 Sedimentisphaerales bacterium | reverse complement strand
GCGGTTAATACAATAATGCTATCTCAAGGAGACCTTTATATTTACGATTTACGATCCATTCGGCTGCGCTCAGAGCCTGCGCTGAGCGAGGTCGGATGGGGCAGGCTCTGAATATCATTGAAGAGATATGTTTACTATTGATTATAGGGTACTGCCTGAATTGCGTATGAAAAGCTTGATACCGGGCCGTGTTTAGACTATAATAAATTTAGAAAGGAGCTATGGCTATGAAGCTGAGTGAACGGATCAAGCCGATAAGTTATCTGAAGGCCCATACGGCCAAGATCATAAACGAGCTGAGCGCACGACGCGGGACTGTGGTGATCACGCAGAACGGGCAGGCAAGGGCGGTCGTCCAGGATATTGATACCTACGAACAGACGCAGGAGAGCCTCGCCATGCTCAAACTGCTGGCACAAAGCCAGAGCAGCGCCGAGGCAGGTAAACATAAGCCACTTAAAAAGGCGTTTTCAGACCTAACGGCCCGGACGAAGGATATTCCATGAAGCACCAGGTGCTCGTAATTGCGGAGGCCGAAGAGGACATTTTTGACATTTATAAATATGTCCTGAGAGCCGATGGTCGAGGCCGGGCGGATGATCTGCTGGTTAAACTACAGGAGACCTGCCAAAGCCTGGTCGAAATGCCACGTCGTGGTCACAGCCCGCCTGAACTTAAGCGTGTAGGTGTACGAGGCTACCGCGAAATCCATTTCAAGCCTTATAGGATCATCTACCAAATCGTGGGCAGAAAGGTTTTCATTCATTGCGTTCTGGATGGCAGGCGCTCCCTGCAGGAAGTCCTCGAACGCCGCCTGCTCCGTTAAAATCAGTATTCTTTAGGGGACGCCTTACTGCGGGGCAGCAAAGCTGCGCCATCCTACATATTTGCATTCTTTTACCACGGAAGCAAAACGCGCCACGCAGCACGCACAATTAATAAGGGACGCTATTGATTCTTTTATTTCACCTCTGTGGCCACTGTGCTCTCGGTGGCTGAATCTAAGAACGTTGTCTCAAGGAGATTTTTAGAGATTTCACTTGGTATATAATCTGCATTTTAGTATAATATACATTTAACTAATGGATTAGTAAAAAAGTTCATGGTTCATTGTTCATATTTAATCTTAAAGTTGTTTTGTGTGTGATATCTTGAATTCTGTTTATAATAACCCAGAAGATTGCCACGGCCTTTGGCCTTGCGATGACAATTTTATCTCTATTGATTTATGCACAAAAAAAACGTTGTTAATCGGCGTGAATCCGTGTCTAAAAAAACAATGTGAAAAAACAAAGCCAATTTATTTCGTATTGAGTACTGCGTAATGCGTATTGCGGAGAGGAATGTGAAAAAACAAAGCCAATTTTTGGATGGTCAATAATAACGTATGTATCTATATGAAAGGAGGTTATGAAGTATTTAATGCTTTAAGGTCGGCGGAAAAACAAAGCCAATCAACCGGCCTCCGGCCGGAAACCCGAAGCACTAAGCTCTATATCCTAAACAAGACAAACAATTACGGGAATGACAGTGTGGAACGATAGAACTACACCAAAAGGGGTAGAAAGGAGGCAAATATCAAACGCAGAACGCGGTACGCAGCACGCAGTCCGTAAGGACTCCATAGGAGAAAGAGTCAGAAGTTATTATTGAAGTATTCGGGCTTGCCGTCGTCGCTGTCGTAAACTCTTGCGTCTTCGGTGTCGGCGTCGATCTTGATACGCTCGATTCGCTCGGCTTTTTTTGTGTTGCTGTCGATTGTGACCAGGATACCGTTTAATTTGACATCGCCGGTCGCTATCTCGAACGGAAAAGGCATCTGCGTCCGAAACGCCTTCAGGACGCTCTCGGTGCCGCGACCGAGCACCGAATCGTGGGCGCCGGTCATGCCGATATCGGTGATATACGCGGTACCTTTGGGCAGAATTCTCTCGTCGGCGGTTACGACGTGGGTATGTGTGCCGAAACACAGGCTCGCTCTGCCGTCGAGATGATAGCCCATGGCGATTTTTTCGCTGGTTGCCTCGGCGTGGAAATCGACAACAACGATATCTGCATTTTGCTCGATTTGCGGCAGGATTCTGTCAATAGCCTCGTATGGGCATTCGCTGGGCTTCATAAAAAGTCGCCCTATCAGAGCAACGATTGCGACGGTCGGGCCTTTAGAAGTTTTATAGAAGGCAAAGCCTTTGCCTGCCGCCTGCTTGGAGAAATTGGCCGGGCGAACGATATTGTCAGCATTTTCCAGCGTCGGCACGATTTCCCTTTTACGGTAGGTATGGTCGCCGAGAGTTACGAGGTTTACGCCGTACCGCAGCAGTTTGTCGTAGATTTGCCGGGTCAGGCCGGAGCCGCCTGCGGCGTTTTCGGCGTTGGCAATCACGCAATCAACGCCTTGCTCTTTGACAACCGTTTTCAGCTTATCGGCAATAATCCGCCTGCCGGGCCGGCCGACGATGTCACCTATACAGAGAATGTTTAGTTTCATGATTCGTACTTGGAATTACGACATCTAAGCTTATTTTGCGTATTCAACGCAGCGTACTTCTCGCAGCAACGTTATCTGGATTTCGCCGGGGTAGGTCATCTCATCTTCGACCTTTTTGGCAATATCACGGGCGATTTTCATTGCCGACTCGTCGTCCACTTCTTCTGCAGAAACGATGACCCTGATTTCACGCCCGGCCTGAATGGCATAGGCATTTTCAACGCCCTTAAAGCCACCGGCGATCTCCTCGAGTTTTTCCAGCCGTTTAATATACCGTTCGAGCGTTTCCCTTCGTGCGCCGGGGCGCGAAGCGCTGATTGCATCGGCGGCGGCGACCAGCGGAGTATAAGGATTATCCGGCGGGACGTCGCCGTGGTGCCCTGCGACGGCGTTGAGAACAATCGGCGATTCGTTGAAACGCTTGAGATAATTTGTGCCTATTGTGGGGTGGTTGCCTTCGATGTCATGGTCAAGTGCCTTGCCGATATCGTGCAGCAGTCCGGCACGCCTTGCAAGCGAGCCGTCCAGGCCAAGCTCATCGGCCATGACCTGGGCAAGAAACGCGACCTCGACGCTGTGTCGAAGAACATTCTGGCCGTAACTTGTCCTGTAACTCAAAGCACCCAGCAAACTGAGTATCTTGTTGTTCAATCCCCGGATATTGGCCTCGACGCTGGCGTCTTTGCCAATTTGCAAAAGCTTTGTGTTTACGTCCTTTTTGGTCTGGGCGACAAGCTCCTCTATCCGGGATGGATGTATTCGTCCATCCTGAATGAGCCGCTCCATCGAGAGGCGGGCGACCTCGCGCCTGACGGGATTGAAGCCGCTGACGACAATCATGCCGGGGGTATCATCGACGATGACATCGACGCCGGTGGCCTTTTCGAAAGCACGGATATTGCGTCCCTCTCTGCCGATTATTCTGCCCTTCATATCGTCGTTGGGTATCTCGACGGTCGAGACGGTTGCTTCGCACGTCTGCTCGGCGGCGTAACGCTGGATGGCGGAGCTGATGATTTCCCGGCTTTTTTCGTCAGCGGTCTCATTGGTCTCCTCGACCTTGCGTTGAATCAGTGCCGACATTTCGTGCTCACATTCGTCTTCGAGACGTTTAAGGAGCAGATCTTTGGCTTCATCAACGTTCATTGCCGTGATTTTCAGCAGTTGGTTCTTCTGCTGGGCCATCAAAACGGAAAGCTGCTTTTCCTTAAGTCCGATATTGTGCACCCTTCTTTCGGCCTCTTTTTGCTGCTGTTTCAACGTATTTTCGCGCTGGGCAATAAGTTCGGACTGGCGATCAAGCGCATCCTCGCGCTTGGTCAGCCGCATTTCATGTTCGTGCAACTCAGCCCGGGCTTTATTGGCCTCGGTTGCGAATTCCTCCCGTTTCTTGATTGCTTCCGCCGCTGCATCGATCTGGGCGGACTTTATTATGTTCTCCGCTTCCCTTTTGGCACCTTCAACCTGCCGCTGCAGGTCCTGTTCCAAAGTTTTCGCCTTCGCTCTGGTTATTATCTGGCTGACAATCGCAGTCAGAGCTATGCCCAGAATAAACGCTATGACGGTGGCCATGATATCGGGCAGCAGAATTTCCATCAATATGGCATCCATAACATTCTACCTTTCCCTTGTATTCCACAACGAGTTCTTAAAAACATCGTTCACTCGGAAAGATTATGGGTATGCCGGCAGGAAAGCCGCAAAGATGTGGATGTGAGTTACGAAATCCTTTCCACCTGAGCGCAAAATCAGCTACACGGTGCCAAAATATCCTCTAAAAACGATAATTTAGGCATCAAGAGATTTATTTTTCCCCTGGAATTTGCCGATTTTATGCCCAAAACTAACACTCCCTCGCGTATAAGCGAACGCTTCATCAAGCAGATTTCGTTTCACGCTAAATTCACTTTTACCGCCTAAAATGACGTCCTGAATCGATTTCGCCACTCAGGCTCTATAAACGGCGTTAAAAGTGTCTTTGCAACTTAAATACCTTAAAAAGAGAAGCTAACAAGCATTCTCCCTTTCATGTGCCCCTTCACATTGAAGCAATAAAACATCATAAAGTTAAGCGGGGCACCCCATAATCTTAGTTAATCAACTGTTGCTCAATTTGTCTTATGATAGAGCCTTTCTGAAAATGGGTCAAGAAAAAAATATATCAATAGCTTAATTTATAATTAATATCCCAAAAAATAATAAAAAGTAGCTGCCAAGCACCATTAAATTCAGCGAATATTTCCATAAGTGCTTTATAAACGTGCAATAAAGATCCTTGGCCACGTTAATCAACCATAAAACCATTGAATTTTTCGGAAACTGAATACAAGAGCTTGAGTTCTAATTTACTAATTATCTCAAATATTTCAAATGAGCTGCAAAATCGGAAAGAAACCATGGTATTTACCATATTCAACAAGAGTAGCTTATGAATGGTTTTACTAAATGTTTTCTGACTATTTAATTATGGTCCTAAAATAAATGATATTTTTTAACTCAAGCTTCACAATATCCCTCCGGCACAAAATTATCGAACAGTTGGGTATCGCATTAGACAGATTCTTCAATCGAGGAAAATTAATATTGCCGAAAAATCGGCGTTCAGGCTATAGATTATTGCATAGTATTAAAGGTACTATTAGAATTGGAAGTAATGGTGAAAGATTTAGACATTAATAAAATTGTAAAGCAGCATATCGAGATGGAGCAGTTTTTTACCGGCTTTTTTCTCAAATGCAGGTCTGATACACTCGAAACACAAAATCAGGAGGCTACTATGGCTGTCACCGAAAAAACCACCGAGCTTGAAAAAATCGCCGGGGAAGTCCATGAATGCCGCAAATGCGAGCTGGGTTCGCTTCGTACAAACACCGTGCCCGGCGAAGGCAATCCAAACGCCCGCATAATGTTCATAGGAGAAGCACCGGGCGCCGACGAAGACGCCCAGGGCCAGCCTTTCGTCGGCAGGGCCGGCCAGCTATTGGACAAAATAATCGGAGCCTGCGGCTTAAAACGAAGCGATGTTTTTATCTGCAACATACTGAAATGCCGCCCGCCGGATAACCGCGACCCCCGTGCCGAGGAAATAATAAGCTGTCTGCCCTACCTCCAGAGGCAAATCGAGATAATCGATCCTGAGATTATCGTTGCCCTTGGCGCTCACGCCGCCAGGACACTGTTAAATACGACCAAGCCAATAGGACAACTGCGGGGCCAGTTCCACGAATATTATGCCGGGATCGGTAGACCGCCCGTGAAGCTAATGGCTACATATCACACCGCATACCTGCTGCGAAATTACTCACCAGAGAACCGTAGAAGGGTCTGGGAGGACATGAAAAAAGTCCTTGCAGAACTCGGCCTGCCAGTTCCCAAATAGCCTGAAAAACAACCGAAATTTACTGCTCATAATAGTAATAAATCATCGCTTCCAGTCTATTTTCTGCTAAAAAAGACGAAAATCTCGTAACGAAAACCCTTCGTTAGCGTCTTATTAAAAGGACAACCAAGCTTATATGTTAACAGGAATCAGACAATAGTCAGAATATATCTTGAAAATCCAACCATTTATATGTTAAAATTATACGCAGTTAAGTTAAGGAGGCGGGCTTGAAGGTTTTTACGAGATTTCATCTTATAGCAAGCCGCACCTATTTTCCAACGGGCCTGTATTCTAAAACTGACTTGTTTTTGCGTTTCTAGCCTCTCATATTTGGAAAGGGCAAAAAATGAAGAGTGCGATTATACTGAGTCTTACTCTATTGTCGATTGTATTCACACCTGCACAAGCGGAAACTCGGTTGGTTCCGGCCGACTATGCAACTATCCAGCAGGCAATCGACGATAGTAATGACGGAGATGTGATCGTTGTCGGTCCCGGCACATACTACGAGAACATCAATTTTTCCGGCAAAAATATTGTCGTAACCGGCACTAATCCTGACGATTCTGAAATCGTAGCGGCCACCATTATCGACGGCCAGAGCAGAGGTTGTGTAGTAATGTTTGAAAACGGCGAAACTTCTGAAGCAGTACTGACTGGTTTTACAATTACCGGGGGTTATGGAACGGCCAGTACAACAATTCCGGAAGCCAGCTACCTATTCTGGGGTGCCGGCATTAGTTGTTTGGGTGCCTCGCCTACTATTAAAAGTAATGTAATAACCGGCAATAATGGCCCGTACAATACCGAAGGAGATAATCCGGAGCAATGGAGCCTATGCTATGGCGGGGGAATTTGTTGTACAGATTCTAATGCAATTATTACGCAAAACGTTATCAAAAATAACTCCGCCTATGCAGGCGGTGGAATAATGATATACACGGGGGGAGACCCAAAGATCTTCAATAATTTAATATATAACAATTCCGCTTATGTAGGCGGCGGTGTCATCCTGATTTTCTCCGGGCAACTTATCAACAATACTATCATTGACAATGATGTAAATCTGTCCCAGCCCGATATCGGAGACATCCTCGGCGGTAACGTTTACGCCGTATCTGATATAGAATACGGTCAATACTTAATATTAAACAATATAATTTGCGATGCCAAATCCGGAGGCGGCATATATATCGATGGAACCGGGGAAGAGTTGATAGCGTTTAACGATGTTTGGAACAATCTGCCGGGAAATTACTACTTAATTGATCCAACCACTTACGATATGATTTCCGGCGACGCGGCCGACAGAACCGGGCTTGACGGCAACATATCCCAAGATCCGCTTCTTGATGACAATTTCCGCATTACGGCCGCTTCGCCATGCCATGATGCTGGAGATCCGAATTATATCCCCTATCCGTGGCAGCGTGATATCGACGGCGAATTCGCTATTATGGGTGAGCAAATTGATATCGGCGCTGATGAAGTTACCGACAATGCCAGACCGGTAGCCGATGCGGGAAACGACCAGTTTTTCGATGCCATTGTGACGAACGTTACCCTTGATGGTACAGGATCTTTCGACTTTGACCCCAACGATACTCTTTCCTACCAATGGAAGCAGATTGGCGGTCAGGACGTAATAATTACGAATCCTGATACGCCGGAGCCGAACTTTGCCCCTGCTGTCGAGGATATTTATTATTTTGAGCTGACTGTATCCGATGGCGGTATTCACAGTGCGCCGGACAGCGTAATGATTGTGGTTGGTAATCGGGCGCCATTCGCAGAGGCCGGCGAAGAGCAGGCCTGTGAACCCCGCCGCCAGGTAACACTCGACGGCTCGGCATCGTATGATCTCGACGAAGACGACGCGCTCAGCTATAGCTGGTCACAAATTTCAGGCCCGAGTGTGGAGCTTATAGATCCGAATACTCAGACGCCTCGTTTTACGCCCTATCTTATAGGAGAATACGTCTTCGAACTGATTGTCAATGACGGGACGGCCCAGAGCTTACCCGACACCGTCATGATCATTTGCAGAATCGGCAGTGAGCCTGATGCTTATGGTTACCACTGGCTTGACAGTGACAGCAAATGGGGACCAAATTATAACTGGATCGATATTCAGCAAACAGGAACGATTATAACCGGGCTTGAATATAGTTTCGAAGGATTTGTTGGTCCCTTCCCCTTAGGATTCGATTTTAATTTCTACGGCTATACCTATAAACAATTCTATGTTCAGTCGAACGGCATAATCAGCTTTACTCCGGTCCCGGCAACTTATCAAAACCAACAAATCCCCACCGTGGACGAATACAACAGCTTAATAGCGTGGATGTGGACGTACATGTATCCATCGGATTTCTCGAAAATTTATTATCAGCGGTTCAGCAGTTATACGGTAATCCAATTCGTTGATTATGAGATAGGCTTTGGCGGCTCTTTAAACGCAGAAGTAACAATTTACAAATCCGGTAAAATCACCATTCAATACAAGGATTTTTCTGATGACGCCTATCTCTATCAACATACTATAGGGATTGAAAGTGCTGATGGCACAATAGGAACGCAAGTTTCGTACAACGATCTTAACTATCTGCATGGTGAGCTGGCGATAGAATTCTCCATCGGCCCGTCCACCAGGCCGGTTGCCGATGCCGGTCCCGATCAACACGTAGCAGAGCCGCAATTAATCACTCTCGACGGTAGCGGCAGCTTTATATATGATCCGTGCAGCGTTCTCGAATATGAGTGGGACCAGCTTGTTGGGCCGGCAGTGGAATTAACCGACCCAACCGGCATGCACCCGACTTTCATGCCGGAAGCTGAAGGCGAATACAGATTCGAACTGGTCGTTATCGGCACCGATGATTTCAGCGAGCCGGACGAAGTGCTGGTTCTGGTGGGTAATCAGGCACCAATAGCCGAAGTCGGATCAAATAAAGCAGCTATTCTATCAAGTTGGGTCACACTTGACGCAAGCGGCTCATACGATCCCGACCTCATCGATGAACTTACATACAAATGGACACAGTTGGAAGGACCTGAAGTTAATCTCAGGAACGCAGATACGGCAACTCCTTACTTCGCCTGCAATGAGGAAGGTTTATACGTGTTCAAGCTGGTTGTCAGTGACGGATTTGTCGATAGTGCGCCTCGTGTGATAGAAGTATCAACCGTATCTGTGACAAATAACCAATATAATTTAAGCCCTGGTTTCGCCACCGATGGATATTTCCACTATCCGGCTGTTTCAGGATCAAAAGTAGTGTACAGTGTGGGCGAATTTGATAATTACAGGTGGTCTATCAAGTGCAAAGACCTTCTAACCGGCCAGCTCGATGAAGATTTTCTTGGCGGCGGAATCAACACTCAACCCAGGATTGACGGCGACATAGTCGTTTGGGCTTTCGGCCCGTTTTCTGCCGGTTTCCTTGGCACGGAATGTACCGGCATCGCCGCCAAAAACATCGCCACCGGCACGAATGTCACTTTAAGACAATACCGCAACACAGAATCCTACAGCCACCCGGCAATTTCAGGCAACAAAGTCGTCTGGCTCGAACATCTCAATATCAACAAGAATATCGAAAGCGAATGGGCCAATACGCCTTACAGTATTTGCGGCGCCGACATCAAAGATCTAAACAGGCCCGTCTATTTCACAATAGCCGAGCACGTTGGAAGACGCGATCCTTATCCCTATGAAAATCCTGCCGAAGATTTCGACGACGTCATAGACATTTACGGAAACATTGTAGTATATGAAGCCAACGGTGATATTTATGGCGCCGATATATCGAACTTAAACAACATCAAGGTCTTTACTATTTGCAACGATCCGGCCCGCCAGTACGATCCTGCTATCTTCGGCAACACCGTCGTCTGGACGGATGAGCGAAACGACAGAGGCGATATTTACGGGGCCGATATCTCAGATACGGAAAATATCCATGAGCTGATAATCGTAAGGGCCAGCGGCACTCAGCGACAGCCGGATATCGACGGTTGTCTGATCGTGTACTTAGACGGAGGTAATTACGGTGGTACTATCAGAGCTTGCGGTCTGACCAAACAGCTCGGCGTGATGGATGTAGAAATTACCAATTATCCCTACGGATGGGGGCCGGCAATAAACGCCGATACAATAGTCTGGCAAAACAGCAATTATGGCGAAATCGAAGGCATCTCGCTGGAATTCGCATACTCAGGTCTCGACGGGCCGGTTGAGAATCTGACTACCGGCAACTATTACGACTATATCCAGCACGCTATCATTGCCGGCCAGACAGGCGATATG
>JAFGPJ010000300.1 GCA_016936275.1 Sedimentisphaerales bacterium | reverse complement strand
CGATATGCCATAAAGAAATCCCTTTCATGTTTGGTTGCCTTATTATAACATATCGTCGAAAAATAGATAAACATTCGATTGTAATTGCGACACAGCCTGTTGATGCGGAATCCATTCTGTTGGGAGTTCTGGATTCCCGCTTTCGCGGGAATGACGGAGTGTATAATCAGTTTTGCGAAAGGGACTGTTGTGAAAAAATCGTTGTTAATAATTACTTTGGTTATGTTCGGCTCTTTGAGTGCGGCTGCTGCCCGGCAAGATAACAATGAGACGATGCAAGGCAAAACGCGGGAATTCTTGCTGCAAAAGAAGTACCTGAACTTCCCGGTCAAGAACGGCGCAGAAAAACGCCTGATTCATCTGATTATAGACGACAAAATAGTCCGGGAATTCGAGATCGAGCTTGCTCCCGATGAGCATGACTTCTGGGTGTTTCTGGACATAAGCGACTTTATGGGGAAAAAAGCAATCTTGTGGATAGACAAATGCGAGCCTGTTGAAAGCAGAGGTTTCGATTCGGTTTATCAGTCGGACACTTATATCGGGCAGGAAAATGTTTACAAGGAAAAGCTGCGCCCTCAATTTCATTTTACTTCCAAGCGCGGCTGGAACAACGATTCAAACGGGATGGTCTATTATGACGGCGAATATCACCTGTTCTATCAGCACAATCCATACGGCTGGAGCTGGGGTAACATGACATGGGGCCATGCGGTCAGTACTGATATTATCCACTGGACCGAACTGGGCGATGCGATTCATCCCGACCGGCTCGGCACGATTTTTTCAGGCTCGGCGGTTGTCGATGTGAATAACACGGCGGGTTTTCAAACCGGCGACGAAAAAGTTATAGTATGTATCTACACATCCGCCGGTGGGACAAATCCCATGTCCAAAGACCAGCCTTTCACCCAGTCGATTGCTTACAGCAACGATCGAGGCAGAACGTTGAGAGTGTATGAGAACAATCCCGTTCTCGGCCATATCAACGGCGGCAATCGCGATCCGAAAGTTATCTGGAACACCACTACCGCCCAATGGGTAATGGTGTTGTACCTGGATGACCATGAAATGGGATTCTTCACATCGAGAGACCTTAAGTCATGGGAATTTCAGAGCAAGATAAAGTGTTTCCATGAGTGCCCCGAGCTCTTTGCCCTGCCTGTCGATGGAGATATGGGCAACGAAAAATGGATACTGTACGGCGGCAGCGGGGAATATCTGGTCGGCCGTTTCGATGGCAAAGAATTCAAAAGCGAGACCGACGCGATACGTTTTCATTACGGCAATTGTTTCTATGCGTCACAGACGTTCACTAACATTCCAAAGTCCGACGGCCGGCGAATTCAGATAGCCTGGGGCCGGGTAAACATGCCGGATATGCCGTTCAATCAGATGATGTTGTTTCCGGTGACGTTGACTCTCCGCACGACCGATGAAGGAATTCGAATGTTTGCCGAGCCAGTTCGAGAAATCGGTAAACTCCATAAAAAACAGCAATGGAAGTGGAAGAACAAAATCTTAAAGCCGGGAGATAATCTGCTTTCAGATGTTTCGGGTGAATTGTTTCATATACGCGCCAAACTGAAGATCGGTGATATACGGGAAATCAGCTTTATCATACGGGATATCCCAGTCAACTATGATGTCCAGAAGCAACAACTCTCCTGCCTTGATAAGACATGTGCACTGAAGCCGGTGGACGACAGTATTCGGCTTGAGATATTGGTTGATCGCACTTCCATCGAGATATTCGGCAACGATGGCAGGATTTATATGCCGATAGGCGTAATTCTCACCGGCAATAAAAAGTCACTCGAAATCTTCACAAAAGGCGGCGATACCGAACTTAAATTTCTGGAAGTTTTCGAGCTCAGCTCCATTTGGCATTAGGGATGAACTGTTTGGCTATCCACCGCGGGCGAGACGCCCGCGACACACTGGGTGGCAGCCTCAAAGCCGCAGGCTTTGGGGATGGTTGCGTACCAAATTTTTTAATCGACCTTCTTGTAGAACTCCGCTTCTTTGTCGGAAAGTCTGTTTTGCTGGATCATTGTACGGACACGTTGTATATCGACGTCTCTTGGCTGGCCGCCTGATGCCGAGACGGCAGCCGCTTCGGATCCGGAGGGAATCACTTTTAGAAACCTGTCCGCTGAAACGACTGAGATGAACAATGCCACGATAATTACGCAAGCGGCAAACGCTCCGGTGATTTCTTTTCTTTTTGTTGCCGCCCTGTCGAATTCCTCGAAGCGGCACTTGTCACATTGTATGCAGTCGGCGTTGTCTTTGCCGGTCAGGCCGTAGGGGCATCGGCCGAATTTTTTTGCCGGCAGGTATCTTTTGAGTACTGCAGCACGATTTAGAAGGGACAGGAAGGCCCCCGCCGGACATAAATACCGGCACCAGAAGCGCGGCCAGAAAAGCGAACCAATTAATGACGCGGCGACGATGATAATTAATGCCGATCTGAAATCGGCGGTCGTAAGCCGCAGACCGAATATCGAAATGAGCGGATCGGCCACCAATGTCGTGCGGTCTCTTGAAGCAAAGAACACAATCACTACGATAAGGAGAATGACGTATTTGACAAACCTTGCCTTTCGCATCGATTCGTTTAAAATTGACGGTTTGAATCTTCCGGGAAGGACATAGCCGATAAGCTCCTGCGCCGCACCGAAGGGGCAAATGTAGCCGCAGTAAAGATTGCCGAAGATAATCACAAGAAGCGGAACTCCCACAACCAGAAGGAACGTGCCTGTCATCGCCAATGCTGGCATAAGCCCGGATAGTATGGTGACGATTTGTTCGCTGGAGTACTGAGCATTAAGCCAAATACCCCCGATGCCGAGACTCAGGCCCAGAACAATCAACCGGCTCCAGAAGCCGCCGAAGTATGTCACGATCAGAGCAGCGATGAAAGCAGCGATTAAATATATTGCAGAATTATCAGGAAGATATTTTGCCAGATGCACTCGCTGTTCGGCAAGGGGGCTGGTTGTTTTGCCGAGCACTTCGGCGGCGAATCTTTGCCCCGATGTCCCGAGCGCCGAAAGAACAGCTTCGGAGCTGATAGTCGCTCCGGTTACGGCCTGAATGTGAGCGAAAGGCTCAGGCTGGTAAAGCTCACGGCCGATTAGAGATTTGCACCAATCGGCGAGAAGCTCGAGATAAACCGGTGTCTCGTTCGACCGAATTATATGAAAGCCGATGAGACGGCCGTTTGGATCATCCACGTGCACGGCAAGATTTATCTTCCCGCCGAAGCCGCGAACTTCTGGCGCAAGATCTTCGGAACTGAAGATATATCCGGTTAAAACATCGTTGGCATCAAAAACTCTGAAATAATCGACTTTGCGAGCACCTTCGTCAATAACGGCTGATTGCTGCTCAATACGCATTTCACCGGCCAGTGCATGGGCTGAGTATATCGGCAGCGACAGCCTTAAGCCTGCTCCGGCATAAGCCAGCAGGTTGGAGCACAAAACAACAGATGCTCCGATGCCGAACAAAACATAGCCTATGCTGCGAAATCGTAAAGTCGCAACCTCCGAAGACCATATTTTGCTCGGCTTATATAATCTCATAGCAGCTTGTGGGACATTCGCCAGAATCAGCGTCACTGATACAAGAAGCGCCATTGTGGTGCCAAGTACAGGTACAAGAGCAAGACTTGTCACCGCTCCTCCGACCGCCGCCCCGATATGGTCTGAGGTTTCGAGTATGCTGCCTGCACGGCCTGTGTCGAATCCGGAATCGGCCAACTGCCCGGCGGCGATTGGAAAATAACAACCGGTGCAAGCGCCGCACAGGACGAGTGCCGCCGCGAATGTCACCTGTGACCACCATCCGCCCGGCCAGAAAGCGATTGCACAGAGCAGGAGCGAATGTATGAATATCACCAACAGTAATAGTTTTTCATTGCGGTTTGTTTTCTCCTGCTGCAAATGACACCGGATCAGAACAGCGCCGGCGGTAAGGCCCGCCATAAACAGAGATGAAACAATCCCGATATGCAGATACAGCAAACCGAGACGAGTCTGGTAAAGGTACATTAGAACAATCACTGCCCCGATGCCCACTGCTCCTGCCGAGAAGACCAGGAAGCTGCCGTCGAAGCTTGAGGCTTTGCTCTGCCCGGTTGATTGCAGAATGTAAAGCGCCCTCAATATCACAACAATCAGGATTGGGATAAGAAACGTCGTGGGGCCGGCAGGGACAAGATGTTTAACAAGTCTTGCCGCCGGCGCCCCGGATTGCCTGGCTGCGAGCAGTAAGCTATAGAGGTGGGTCAAGGGTCTCGAATCACGATTAATCAAAAACCGCTCCGGCAGATCCGCACTTGAATAATTCTTCATCGCCGCCGCTGCGCGGTCCGGCAGATACACCGAAAGCAAAGCCTCCGGCGTGAAAAGACTCTCTGCGCCGTTTATCGATGCAAAACGGCCCCGCAGGATGCCGGGCTCGCTGGTGACGCTTTCGGAATCGGACGCAATAAACCAGGTTTCTTCACCGGGAGCCAGAACAAGTTTCGAGAAGACCTTCTCGAGCGTCAGCTTCATCGAGGCGCCGAGATTAATAAGCTCGGTCCCCATGATGTTTTCCCCCCCTGCCGTACGGACGGCTAATATGCCGGTCGGACTTAGTGACTCTTTTATCTGCTGGTATGATTCGAGCGTAAAATACCGGTTGAGAACCGAACTGGTCGCGTCGGGCAGATTGAGGATGACGATATCGAACGATTCACGCTCCTCGGCAAGCAAAGAGCGAACGTCTGCAGTATGAGGCTCGAATCGCTCGTCGGTTATTTTAAGTTGTGACGGAATAAACTCATTGACTTTCTGTACATATTCGCTGTCGCAGTGCGTCCAGGCGACTTTTTCAATCTGGGGCAGTTGCAGAATTCCGCGGCAAAGCCCCAGCCCGGAGCCGATGACCAGAATTTTCTTGGCGTCAGGTTTCTGGCACAAGATAATAGCCGCGATTCTTCCTGCCGAACTTTCATCAGGCAAAGCATCTGCCACGCTGCCTTCGCGAATCACCACCCACTGGCCCTGGTAAGTCCCGTATAGATATTCGGCCTGGGCGGTCTGGAACGAGCCGACAAAAGCTTCCTTCGGGAGCAATTTTGTCCATTTGATAAATTGCATACGGTTCGTCAGGATTTCATCGTAGCCGCGGACAAAACACAGGCAAACAACAACAGGCACCAAAAAGGACAGCGCGCAAGCAAAGATTCGGGCGGCCCTTCGCGTATCCGGCGTAAAAATCCCGGCGAGCAGACAGATAAAGACGGAAACTGACAACATAAACGTTAGCAGCAGGAAAATACTTGCCGAGCTTATGCCGAAGCCCAGCAGGATTGTCACTCCGATGCCTCCGGCGAAGCTTCCCGCCGCCTCAAGCATGTACACACGAGAGACGGGAAGATTCCCTCCCTTGCCGGCCGGGACCGAATCGATCCAGCGACAGGCAATGGGAAACAGCATTCCTGTAATAAGACTTATCGGAGCATTGATGATTATCGAGATCAGAAGAATGTCTCGAATAGACCACAGGGCGTACGATTCGATGCCGGCAAGCTCACGTGCCTGTATAATCAATATTGCCTGGAGAATGAAAGCGGGTGGATATGCCAGAAGAAGTAATTCGAATCCTTTGATGAGTTTTTCGGCAAGAGCTTCCGATTTGCGGACTAACATCGCTCCGAAGCCGATCCACAGGAACCACGAACCGAAAAAGATGCCGACGCTGATATCGTTGCCCTCGAAAGTGGTGACGAACTCGCGGAAAATCAAAGTCTGGGCTGCGATGGAAAAAAGCCCGTAACTGAATATCAGCAGACCTCGGGCAAATCTCATTTCTCGTTCTCGCCAAAAACTTCCGCCTGAAAGGCAAGAAAGCCCGCGCCCTGTTTCCACGCGTCGGCGGGCAATCCCGCTTTAAGAGACAGGTGCGTGAGCATTTCATTTACGTCCCAGCCCTGTTCGGGAGCGACCTGCGGGAGAAAGACGGCTGAATGTCCATCTTTGTTCAGCACGACGCCGTCGATACCTATGTGAATTTCATCCGGTGTTGCAATCGGTGCCGGGACGGTCAGAGCAGAAATTTCGATTGTAATGTCTTTTAATTCATCCTGTGATACCGGCACAAAACGCCTGTCGTTTACGCAGGCATTGATTGCATTGATGATTACCGACTTATACAAAGGCTGTCGTGGGAAAATGTCGCCGATACAGCCTCTGAGCATACCGCCTTTATTCAGTGTCACGAACGCCGCCCTTGCTGGCTTCATCGCATTGCTGATTTCGATACCAAGATCGGACGCCTCCGGGACGCGACGGTTTTGCAGGGCGTAAACCATCGTCTTGCGGGCCAGCAGCAAAAGTTGATTTTTGTCTTCCTCGGTCAATTCCTGCTTGTTTTTCTGCTCTTGAGGTTCCGGCATCGATTTCCATTCACCGGTAAAAGCGATGGACAGATAACTGACCGAATTGGTGTAATCACCACCCTGCCCGCCTGATGTGGCGTAGTCAACCAAATGAGCTTCGGATGAACTGTTCAGCATAGACAGCAGTATCGCGATTGGAATGTAGCCGCAGATTGTCGCCCCGGTCTCTCGTCGGTAATTGAGAAAGCCCGGGCCGTCCAGTTTTTTGATATATTCGAACGCCCCCATATCGAGCTTCTTTATTTCCGCCGGTATGTTTTCCGTGAATGGTACGTAGGCGTAATTCGGGCCGTAATGAACGAAATCGGAGCTTGCCACAACGAGCGTCCGATTGTCTATCAGGCTTCCTAAAATGTTGCCGACCTTGTCAATCGTCTGCTGTGAGCAGCTCCCGGCGACAATCGGCACAAGTTTGAAGCCGGCCTGACAATGCTGCAGCAACGGTACTTCTATCTGGACACTATGTTCATACCTGTCCGTCTCCGGCACGTTCTGAAAAACCGGATACTTTAGCAGCTCATTTATGAATTCCACATCGAGCGGCGTTTGCCCTAAAGGCGTCTCATACACAGTCGCCCTCGATACACTGAGCACTTCTTCCATAGGCACCCTGTGGCTCGGTCCGATGACGATTATACGTTCGTATTTTTTGCCGATGCTCTTTAGGCCTTTAGCCGCGCTCTGGCCCGAATACTGATAACCGGCATGAGGCAGGACCAATGCGATTACATTGTCTATCGGTTTGACGTTGGCTTTCTCGAAAAAACTTTCAATTTGCTTTTTCAGCGTTCCGGCGTCGGCGGGATACCATGTTCCCGCCAGCGGCGAACGTAGAACATTTTTTGCAGATTCGGCGGGCTTTTCTAATGAAGCAGTTTGTACCGCACCCGAAGGAGCGGGAGTTTCTTTTTTGCATACGCTTACAAGAAAAAGGCCGAACGCGCAAATGCACAGTGCCGGTAGTTGTAGAGAGCGTTTTAGCCGATTGGATTTATTTTTTCGCTCGTCCATATCAACCACTCCATTTACCTTGTTTGGAAATATCACCCATAGGTCTTATTAGACCAGGGTATTTTTTGAATTTGACAGCACGTATGAATTTTCGCGGCGTAGTTTTATTTATAAACCACGAAGCACCAGCGACAATTGCTGAGCCGGCAACTATCAGTTTTCGAATAAATTTTCTCCGTGTCATCTCCATACTCCGTATATTTCCCTGTCGCAATCGGGGCAGCGGCCGAACCTTAATCGATTCTTCAAAATCGTATAGCCGCTGCGTTCGATCAGCAGCTTTTTACAGCCCGGGCAATATGTGTTTTGCCCTTCTTTGCTGGCGACGTTACCGATATAAACATAGTTCAGTCCTTCGCTGATGGCGATTTTGCGGGCCGTCTCCAGAGTTTTTAGCGAGGTCGCCGGCAGGTTCCGCATTTGATAGCGGGGATAAAATCCTGAAAAGTGCAGCGGCGTATCGGCGCCGAGATTTATTTTTACCCAGCGGGAAAGCTCACGTATCTGCTGCGGCTCATCATTCAGCGTCGGAATAATCAGGTTCGTCACTTCGAGATGCACTTCGGCGGCCTTAGTCAGAATCAGGGCGTTCTGGACGGGTTTCAACGTCGCTGAGCAGACTTCACGGTAGAAGTCCTCGGTAATTCCCTTCAAATCGATGTTCGCCGCATCGATATGCTGGAGCAGCTTTTTCCAGGGCTGTTCATTAATATACCCGGCCGTAACGAGAACGTTTCGTATCCCATTTTCATGCGCCAGTTTCGAGCAATCGAAAGTGTACTCGTAATAGACGATCGGGTCGGTATATGTATATGCTATTGACGGGCACTGGTATTTTTTGGTCTCGGCGATGAGTCTTTCGGGCGGGCAGTTGTATGCCGGGATGTCCCCATCTTCCGGATTTGCCTGGGAAATCTCCCAGTTCTGGCAGTTTTTGCAGTGGAGGTTGCATCCAACGGTCGCTACAGAAAGAATACTGCTGCCCGGCATAAAATGAAAGAGCGGCTTCTTCTCGACCGGGTCGATATGAATAGAGCAGGGATAGCCGTAAACGACGGTTCGCAGCACGCCGTCGATATTGATTCGCACCCGGCATTCGCCGCTCTGGCCTGGCCCAATCAGGCACAACTTCGGACATAATTCGCACTGAACCTTCACTCTTATGTCTCGTTTTTACTATAAATCCGGCCGAATTCAAACAGTTCGCGGATCGGGATGGACCCACGGTTGACGATACGGTCGGCGTAGAAGATTGTTCGCCTCGTCATCATCTATTACCCGGCCCTTTTCCGAGTCCCAGGCCAGGCTTCTGCCGAGCTTGCACGAGATATTAGCCAGGATGCATGATGAAGCTGTGATATAGCCTTCTTCGATATCGCATACGGGCCGGCCGCGGGAATCTATCGCATCAAGAAAGTTCCGATAGTGCCGCCGCATCGGTGCTGCCACGTGGCGTTCCAGGTCCTTTTCCGTCTTGTCTTCGGGGTATTTCTCGTACTCGTAGAGCGCATCGCCGTGGGCCTTTTCGTCATCTCTGCCTCGCGGAATAAAATCGTACTTATGGACGTCGGCTTTAAGCGTTCCTTTATCGCCGTAAATGAATCCCGCCCACGGATATTCCGGGTCTGTCGGATTGCCCCAGGTGCGGTGCGTCCAGACCACCGGCATTTCACCGAAATCGAACGTGGCTACCTGGGTATCACTGATATTGGCCTTACT
>JAFGPJ010000299.1 GCA_016936275.1 Sedimentisphaerales bacterium | reverse complement strand
TCTTCGCCGTGATTCTGTGGTTCGTATCGACGTCGCAGACGGCAAGGACCCGCAGGTCGTCACAGGTAAGAAAGTTCTTCAGATTGTGCATGCCCTGGTTGCCGATGCCGATGCCGCCCATCGTGAGCCTTTCGCTCGGAGCAGTCGAACCTCCTTTGCCCAGTGCGGATGACGGCACGATATAAGGAATCGCAACAGTCGATGTCGCCAGTTGTGCCGTATGCTTTAGAAACGATCTTCGAGGGAGTATTTTCATGCTAAAAATCCTTGACGTATTCGAGAAACTTCTTGGCGGTTTTGTCGAGGTTCTCTATGTCACCACCGCCGTCCAGCACCTCGCACATTTCGTACGCGATGTAGCCCTGGTAGCCGATTTCCTTTAAGGCATTGATAAAAGTTTTGTAGTCGATAATGCCCTGATCGATCAGCACGGCACGGATTAAGGTCTCATCCTCTATGAAATTCGTAAAGTTGTGCTCATAATGGAAGCGAGGTTGCCGTACATACTGAGCTGCTGTAGTATGAACGATGAACGGCTTCATTTTCAGGACTGCTTGTCTGATTTGCTCGGGACTCAATCCCTGCAGCGTTGGTGTCCAGGGGTCGAACGCCGCTTTGACATTCGGCAGATTCACTTCCTTTAGCAGCCAGTACATCATTTCGTGATGCGAGGCGATGTCATGATGGTTCTGCACGGCAAGTGTCACGCCGTGTTCGGCGGCCCGCTTTCCGGCAAGCTTCAACCCTTCGACCACCAATGCATACTGCTTATCAAAAGGCACGCCGGGCCGTTCGTAGCCGGTGAAGACTCGCACCATGTCGGTTCCAAGATCTTTTGCGAGCTTAGCCACTTCGCCGACGTATGCCGCCTGAATTTCCACGTTGGGGATGCCGGCCTTATCGGCGCCTGCGGTGAAATCTGTATATCCCGCCATACAGACTAATTCGAGACCAAGGTTTTCAATCTTACGCCGCAGAGCTTTTCGAGCAGTAGCATCGTAATCCAGTGGGGAAACGTGTGGTCGTTTCGCCACCAGCATCACGCCGTCGAACCCGAGCTCTTTTGCCTTGTCTAAAAACTCATCGACACTCAATTTGGCCTGTCCCCGCCAGACACCGGCGTAACTTACAGAATGCAGGCACGTCTTGACCTTGAAGTCCCTCGGATTGCCTGTTGGAACTTTCTGCGAAAATGCCTGCTGAGAGCAGAACAAAAATACGATCGTCAAAATAAAACAGAATCTACGCATGACCGAATCCCTTTCAATGAAATCTTTTCCAGCATCACTTTAACCTTGAACGAGGGAGCCTCAATTCAGAATATCATGGACGATTGACAGCCGGCCGTCAATGGAAAAACACGACGGCCCTGCTCTTTAGAGAGATCATCACTCTTCAATAGCTTGTGTGGGGGGCAGCTTCTCCCGCCATTGTTCGGCCTCTTCGGGCTTGCCCCAGGCTTCGTAAAGTTCGATGAGATTGTTCAGAGAGACAATTGTATCCGGATGCTGCAGACCCAGTTTCAGTATTCTACCTTCGACTGCTTCACGCAAAAGCTGCTCTGCCTTCTCGTAGAGACCCTGCTCCTTGTACAGCATGGCAAAGTCATTCTTGGATTCCAGTGTGCCCGGATGATCTTCTCCCAATACCTGCTGCCTGCCCCTCAATGCCTCTTTGAACATGGATTCAGCTTCACCATATCGCTTCTGTTTTGTGCGCAGCACGGCAATACCATTCACGAATTCAAGCATCGCCGGGTGGTCATCGCGCAATCGACGCCGGCTGGTCCTCAGTATCTGATCGAATAAATCATTCGCATCCTCGTAATCGCCCTGATCGGTACGCAACTGTGCAAGATTGTACATTATCCCTACCGTCCCCATATGCTCTTCACCCATGATGTTTTTTGCCTTCTCTAATATCTCTTCGAGCAAAATCTCAGCTTTTACGTATCGCCCTTGAATTCGATAGATTTCGCCCAGGGCTTTTCTGTAAAGCAACCGCCACTGGGAGTTTTCCTCCCATTCAGCGATGGCCAATGTCTCGCGTAACAACCGCTCCGCCTTATTATAAAAACCCTGTGCCACGTATACACGAGCCAAATCGCATTTGCAGCAGCAAAGCGAATGTAACGATAAGCCGGCCTGACTTTCCTTATCCTGTTCAGCCTGCAATATCTCATTGTATAAAGATTCTGCCTGTTCATATTTACCCAAATGATAATATGTCAAAGCAAGGCCGCTTTTCATCTCCCGCACATGCTGGGCCCCGTACACGTGTTGGCTGATTCGGAGTACCTGTGTCCGCAAATCCTCCGCATCCTGATATCGACCCTGGTCCTCATAAACAAAGCCCAACAACCATTTTGCCCCCAGAGTATCCTCATGGTCTTCACCATAGCAATATCTATAGGTTTTATATGCACGATCCAAGTGTTCCTCGGCCTTATCCGACTCTCCAAGAACCAGGTATGTCCATCCTAAGGCTTCTCGAAGCCATGCCTTAGTCAGCGGCTGATTTGTAAACTTGCCATTAAGCTTCTCCGACCCAGCGTCAAGTACAAAGCTGACCGTTGCTTCACCGGCCTTGGCATCAGCTACCGATCCTAAGACATCATCCCTGAAAAATTCAGCAACAGCCTGCACTTCAATCCTCGCGCGGCGCTCTCCAATTGCCAGGACCGCCGAAACAATAATCCCAGCAGTAAGGACAAATAGAACCGCAGCGGTGCCTATCACCAGCGCACTGTGTCTGCGAACGAACTTTCCCATTCGATACAATGTAGTCGGTCGTCCGGCCAGCACAGGTTCGTCGTTGAGGTGGCGTTGGATGTCTTCGGCCAAGGCGTGTGCTGTCTGGTAACGCCGCATACGATCTTTCTCCATGGCCTTAAGCGTTATCCAGTCCAGGTCTCCGCGAAGTCGGCGCTGAAGAGCAGCAGGGTCAGCCCGGCGATGTTGCGCCAGTTTCGCCGATTCATCACGAGACAGTCTGCTCAGCTTTGTGCTTGGCGTCTTTGGCTCCTGCTCGCAGATTACATGGCGAATGTGTTCGACTCCGCCTTCGCGAAGCTCTTTCGGATCGAATGGAATAGCACCAGTCAGCAGCTCATAAAGGACAACGCCGAGCGAGTAAACGTCCGATCGAGTATCGACATCCTGACCCGTCGTCTCCGCCTGCTCGGGACTCATATACTCGGGCGTACCGACAAAATGGCCCGGCTCAGTCACCAGTGTCTGCTCTGTAAGCGGCTGACTCATGGCCTTGGCCACGCCGAAGTCGATGATCTTGGGCACCGCCTGCTGGCCGTGGATAGTTACCTGTATGTTCGAAGATTTGATATCGCGGTGGATAATGCCTTTCTGATGGGCGTGCTGAAGACCTTCACAGACCTGAATAAATAACAGCAGCCGTTCCTCGATGCTGAGCTTATGCTGATCGCAGTACTCGGTGATAGACATGCCATCGACATACTCCATCGAAAAATATGGGTGTCCATCCTTTGTAGTTCCGGCATCATATACATGGGCGATGTTCGGATGGTCCAAAAGGGACAAGGCCTGCCGCTCAGCCTCGAAGCGAGCCATGATCCTTTTGGAATCCATGCCGGGCTTGACGACTTTCAGTGCGACTCGGCGCTGGATAGGACGCTTCTGCCTGGCCAGATAGACCACTCCCATTCCACCCTCGCCAAGAACACGGAGGATTTTATACCCTTCAATTTCGGGCAGATCAGAGAGATTCTCCGGGCCCGATCCTGGATCACTTACAGTCGGCAAATGCTCCGAGTCATGCTCCTGGTTCGCTTCCATTAATTACTCCACATGGTTTGGCAAATACGCCGAGCATTAGAAAACAATTCAACCAGTTCGGCGGCCATCCAGTCTTTTTCCATCAGCAAAGTAAAAGATTCATCAAGTTTTTCGTAAGAGTGTTTCGTGATCTTTTTATTGTAAAGAGTCAAACAACGCGCGATAGTCGCATGATAAAGTGTGTTTGCCACGGCACGCTGGGCTCCGGAAGCCAACGTACCGGTCAAACGCTTTGAAGCTTCTTTGATCAACTGTAATTGGCCTATCGTGGCCTCGGGGCCGAAAAATAATTGCTGCAGGGATTGCCCAACAAGCAAAGCCACATCAGACTGCCGGCTGGTTGAAATCTCCGAAACTGTCGGAAACAACAAGCTGCTGCCCGGCATGACCTCGGCCAGCTCATCACGAAGCATCTGGGGCAGATTTTCCTCGGTGCATTCTGCCTCCGGCAATTCCTGGTTCTTTACCGCCATGGCAAACAAGTCCGCCAGCTGACCGAGTCGTAATCCGAACGTCGTTTTTTTACTGCTCATCTTAAACCTCAACCGCATAATAATTGCATTCACTTGTAACATGCTGTTTGTACATAAATGCACAAACACCTTATCGTTCCGTCTGCAATATCTTACGCAGTTTTTGGTAATATTACCGTTCTTTTGCTAAAAATTTCATTAATTCCAGCATTTCCTCGTCAATCTCCTGCTCAGAAGCCACCGACTCACGAAGCAAACGCTTTGCTGCAGCCTGAAATCGCCTCTTGACGGCAAAGATCATACTGGAAGCTTTCGTCGTCTCATGAATACTATATTTGCGACACAGCTCTTCAATCGACAACGGCTCGGCAGAAGTTAAAATCGGATGCAGAACCCTGTCGTTAAACATGTCCCAATGTACTTCCATACTACTCTGGCGACATTCAGTCTCTACCTCCTCAAGCATACGATCCAACAGCTCGCACACCCAGGCGTAGTGAAAAACCTCATCAGAATCCAGATTACCAGCGGCCTCTGGCAAATCACCGAAGGTTGAATCTTCCAATGAGATGAGTTTTTGCTCAGGTATCCGCTTTTGGGCGGTTTCCTTTCGATGAATGCTGACTAAATAACGATCCAAAGCCCTCAAAAGAAGCGTCCGAAAACGACCTTTTGTTCGATCCGCACGTTGAATCAGCTCGCGACCCAGCACAACTTCATGAAAAAAACCCTGGGTCAGGTCCTTTGCCCGCTCGCTGTTATAGCGTTTGTGCCGCAGGTAGCAGTAAACGGGCTTCCAGTAAGCCTTTAGAAAATCGCCGACCAGCGCTCTGCTGCTCGCATCATCTTTCGATGCTATTGATTCTATCGCAGTCCAGCAGGTAGCCCCGAAGGTCCTCTTTTCTCCGCCGATACTCGTATATTTGTCGGCCTTCATAGCAATCATTCCGAAATCTCAGGTTTGGCTCTGCCACAGGTACACAAAACCGAACTCATATCCCCGGCCATGAATCTATTGCCGACAGAAGATGCTCTCGCCTGGGGCTGGAGCATGTTTATAAGTCGATTCTACAGAAAAATTCCCCTTTTTACAAGCTACAAACGGCATCTGTACGTGTTTTTTCAAAAATTTCTGCAATATGGCGAATTTCCTGCGTTTGTTAGTGTGAAAGGCAATAGAAACATTAAACAAACAATTTAAGAAAGGAGAAAACCATGTTACGAAAAAGAAACCTGTTAGTTTGTGTTGTTGCCGTAGCCTTCTGTTTCGTAGGAATCAAGTCCGCAAAGGCTTGCGACGATTGGTATTGGTTAGTTGATTGTTATGAGGACTATTACGGCAATTTCTGGGTGTGTTGGTGGGATTGCTACGACTGCTGCTTAAGGTGGGATTGCCTCGAAGATTCGTTTGTTCACCATTCCGAGATCGACATTACGGGCTATCGTACACTCGGCGAGGCCCAGAAGGTGGACCTCGAAATTGGAAAAGGCAGGAAGGGTCCCTGTGCGACAAACTTAATTCCGGGATAGCTGGACAGCAACACTCCAGAAGTTCCGATTGAAATATTCTGCAATATCGCGAGTTCCTTGCGTATGTCATTGTGGAAGCAAAAAAAACATGAAAAATCAATTACTCTTAAGGAACACAATTTAAGGGGAGGTGCATCGCTCGGGCACGCAAGCCGAAGTACCTCCCCAACACTTTCTTTTTATCTTGGCTGACTCGCTATTTTCATCTCTAAAAGAAGCTGCCCAATAGCTATCTCAAAAAACCAAAAATTTATATTAATTCCTGCAATATGAGCAAATTTTTGCGTTTGTTATTTTGGAGCCAAGCTCCTTCCGTGCTCAAAAGTTCATAGAAAAGTCGTGTTTGAAGCAAAATATATGACAAATTTCTGCTTATAAGAAAGAGAGGTTCTCATGTTAAAACACATCGCAATTCAATGGTATCTAAGCATTTTGTTGGTATTGATGCTGACTGGGTCATCTTTGGGCCAAACAGCAATAATCACATCCGACAACATCGTAGTACCCCAAAGTCGCTCATACGGCTTCTCCAGATCTAATGATCCTACTATCCGGATCGCCGAAGTTAAGGCATATATTGAGATATCAGACGATTTGACGGCAGAAACAACCCTAATTATCAGCATGGAGAACATGTCGCCTTCGGAACAATTTGCACAATTGGCGTTTCCCGTGCCGGATGATATTATTCTGCAGGACATTTACGCCGGACAGGAGGCCGAGCCCATCTCTGCCCAGATCCTCACAAGGATCGAGGCAACGTTACTCCTCGGACTGATGGTGGTTGATGTAAATGATCCTGCCTTAATGGAATTTATAGATACTTCTCTGATTGTAAGTGATACCTTCCATATTGCTGCTGGAGCCACCACGACCGTGAGTCTGACTTATA
>JAFGPJ010000036.1 GCA_016936275.1 Sedimentisphaerales bacterium | reverse complement strand
TCATCAGCAAAATCCTGAACATAGGCATCGTAAAACTGCGCAAATTTCTGATAGGTTGTGGTGGCGTCCATAGGTTTTTTTAGCCGCGAAAGCCGCGAAAGCCGCGAAAAATTGTTGTTTCTGAAATCTGAAATTCTGCTGATCCTCAGTCCTTGTCGTTGCATAGCACCGGGGGAGAAAACTGTCAACGTTTTCCTATCAGAATCCGCATTATCCTGCTGAAGCAGCCATCTCCGGGAACCGTAATTCGAACGTGCGTTCTTGATAAGCACAACACCGTCACAGTCCCGTGTACGGCTAAGTAATTATGAATAAATTTAGTTGACTTTTTGACCTAACAGGCAGATCGTCCTCTGCGTTCAGGAGGGATTGCCATGGTATACGCCAATGTGCTCCCCGAAGCTCGGGAACTGTTAGAACACGAACTCCACACCACGACCGATGCAAAATGGTCTCGTCGGGTGAGGATTTTCTTCAGATTGATCGGGCATTCATCATGGGCAATTCCGCTGGCGGCTCATCAGCGATTCATTTTGCCATCGCTTATCCGGAGAAATGCCACGGGGTCATTCTTGTTTCTTCAGTGGTTCCTGGGAATACCGCGAAGACATCCCTTACGAACGCCTCACGTCACCAACGCTGATCATCCATGCCGTCGGCGATCCTGCTCCGCCCATTGCAGGGGCACGTCTGATGATTCCCGGCCTGACGACCACGCCGCGTCCCGCCGATGTGATGCCCATGCCGTCCGATTTGTTAGATCCGACGAGCGTGAGCAAGTCGTTTGTCGTGAAAATCCCGGCCAAATAGGCGGTTCAACTTATCCCCTGCCTCCTCTCTCCTCAAGGAAAAAAGGGCAGGAGGTGAGTTGACCTGCGTAACATGACAGAGTAAATTGTGAACGAAAAACATTGACGTCTCGATGCGATAGCTGACATTCGAAATAGAGACACTCCAAAGTGCCTATATAAAGCAAGTTGCCATCTAAAAGATCGTTAGTGCTCTTCACTGCAAGGTCAGCATGGATGTTACGTATTTCGAAATAGTTTTCTCTTGACACGCCATTCGAAACAATGTCAGTATACGGTATCGAATAATGTGGTGGTGAAGTAATCGCCACGGAAGTCAGGCAGCGATATCACAGAGAGTAACATTGATGAGCAAATGAGGTTTTTTAACTACAAGGAGAGCCTTCTATGTCCGAGAACACAAAACCTATCACTGACAATTTATGGAATCAGAGTATTTCTCCAGAAACGTATGGCTCAAAGGAACAGTATTTTCAGCATACCTTGGAACAGTATAAAATAGTTGTCGAAATGGCCGATCGCATTAGCGCTCGCAGAAATTTAGCTAATAATTTTTTTCTCACCCTTCATACCCTTTTAATTGGAACGGCCAGTTTTATTTTTGAAAAAGGCCCAAGAACATCTCACCCCTGGTCAAATATCTTTCCGTTAGCGGCGCTGCTTGCGTTATGTTATGTGTGGTGGCGCTTATTACGATCCTATAGGCAATTAAATAAAGCTAAATACCAGGTTATTGGTGAATTCGAGCGTAAATTGCCAGCCAGTCCTTATTGGAATGCTGAATGGCAGCTGCTAAAAGAAGGGAAAGATCCGGCGGTGTACACGCCCCTAACCGGTGTGGAATATTGGGTTCCAATTATATTCGGCTTTCTGTATATTATCGGCGCCCTCGCCGTTATTTTTTTATCTTAGGGGTGAATGCCTGCTATGACGAAATCCCAAAGCGCCATTCTCGAAGAAGTGTCCAATATTCAACATGAAATCTGGAGTCATTGGATGACGCATTTATTTCGGGTATCATCGCGCAATGCAGATGGCAGCTTTACGATACCGGCTGACAAGGTTATGAGATGGGAAAGGCAAATAGATACCCCATATGCTCGGCTAGCGGATAATGAGAAAAAGAGCGATCGCGAGCAAGCCGAGAAAGTTCTGAATGTGTTGCGAAAATGGGGCATAGATCTGTAGGCAAATTAACCGGGAGTGACGAATCTGTGATCTACTGAATTGGGGCAGGTCAAGTGTGCCCGCGCTTAGAAAAGAGGGTATGCTTGACAGTATATAAAAGCCAACATCTATACAATCAGGGAGTACGTGGTTATGAAGAGATTGGTTATCAGTTATGCCACACCAGATCGTGCTATTGCAGAGCAAGTACGCAATCAATTAAGAGCAGGAGGCTATGAAGTTTGGATTGCCCACGAGGACATCAAAGGATCTGTTGATTGGACACAAACCATTCTGAATACTATTGACAGCCATGATGGATTAGTATTGGTCTGGTCTGAATCCGCTGCAAAATCTGACGATGTACGCGAAGAAATTGGCATTGCACGGGTATTTCTTAAGCCGATCTTCCCAATTCATGCTTACCCCACGCAAGAAGTTCCCTCTCTGCCCAACGAAATCAACAATCTGCAAGTGATCCAGATGGGTAATTTTGACTTGAATATGGCAGAGCTGAAGGATCGACTCTCCGATCCCAATAAAAACAGGATACAGTATGCCGAGCTTGCCGAGCACGGTTTCATACCGAAAGCACCGAACCCCTATTTTGTTGGTCGAAGCCCTGAACTCAAGGCTCTTTTCGTTGACAGTCGGGGATATCGCGGCAAAGAAAGGAAGTGCATCCCTATCGCGATTGCAGGCCTGGCCGGCATTGGCAAAACCCACTTGGCGATTACTTTCGGCTATCGCTTTAACCTTTTTTTCCCTGAAGGTGTTTACTGGGTAGATGCGCCGAATGGTATCGTTCTTGAATTCGGCAAGATAGGCCCTCTATTAGGCGTAAAAATGTTTCGTGATGAACGCCCAAGTGATTATGCTAAGCGGGTGCTTGAGAAGCTCTGCCATTTGCGCAAGGGGCTGATCATCTTCGACAACGTTACTGACTTCGTTGAGTTTCGTCAATGGTGCCCAAAAGGAAATACGAGTTGTGCTGTCTTTCTCACCACCAGGTTGTCGCCCCGTGGCTTTCCAGCATGGGCGATGAACTTGATCGAACTTGACGCAAAGTCAGCATTCGAATTACTCATAGCGCGCAGGGAGGATGGGGAAAAAATCAGCCAGGACAAAGTACAGCGAGAGGCCTTAGAGGAAATATGCCGGATCACGGGAAATTATCCTTTTGCCTTGGACATATGTGCCTCCCGTCTTCAGCGGGGATTTACTATGCCTGCCGATTATCTCAAAGAAATTCGGACGGATCCGTTAGGCCGGCTGAATGCCGAGAAAAAGTCTGGAATACTCGTTGATGTGGGGAGTCCAAATATGACAGAATTATTGCGTAACAGCTACATCAGCCTCGATGAAAAGCTTGTTGAGCGCTATTTTTTGCTCATGTGTTGCTTTGCCCCATATGGAATCAACGAGGAACTGATTCGTCAGGCCTACGAGATGCCTTTAGAAGGTGGAGAGGTACTCGATCAATTGGCCGGTATTTCATTTATCCGTCGCGAATCTTCTACGAATACGCTCTCGCTCCATCCACTGATCACTCAATTCGGACGAGATTTGCGGAAACAAAAAGACTTTGATTATTCGGAAAAATTCGTCGAAGTCATATTGGACTTCTTGCAGGCGCACGAAAATAACATAGCCAGTGATGAAGTGCGCAGAGAAAAGCCTCATATCAACGAGGCGCTCAGAGTGGCGCAAGATAAAAAGTTGTGGGAAGCCTGTGCCCGATTGCATGAATATACTGCGGTTATTGAGGCTAGCGTCCAGGAGCAAATTGAGGCGCTTGACAAAGCCTATCAGATTATCGAGCAACATCTCTCGCAGCAAAAGAGGAGGTTGTTGAGCCTTCGTCTGCGATTGGGCAAGGCACGTCGAACGGCAGGTCAGCTAAAAGACGCATTAGCTGATTTTAACCAGGCGGAGGTTTTGCATAGCGAAATCGAGAATGTTGATCCGGCCGAGACAGCCTCCTTGCGCTTTCAGTTGGGTGCTATCCGTTTAGATTTGGGGCGATATACCGAAGCAGAAAAAATTTTATCTGACGCGCTCAAAGCGGCGTCAACCGTTCTTGACAATTCTGCGCCGGAAGTCTTGCAACTTCGACAGGCGCTAGCCGAGCATGCACTTTATGTTGGCAATTATGATACGGCAGAGGCTGGTTTCAAAGAGATTCTTGGTGATAGAGAGAAGTTCTACAAAACACAACCTGATGCAACCTCGGCCGCCGGGCTGGCCTCTGCACATGCCGATCTGAGCCGACTCGCTCTTGCCCGGGCGCACTACGCTGACGCTATTCAAGCAGCGAATGATGCCCTGACGTTCATAAAAGAGTATCACAATGAGACTGATCCGGATTGTAGCAATCTCTATTTGCTCCTCGGCACCATTCATTACGAAGCTGGTGATTATAGTCTGGCAGAGAAACAACTCGAGAAGGCGTGTCGCGACTTCCTGGCGACTTTTGGCGAGGGGCATCCTAACTATGCCAGAACGTTAGTCGCGCTTGGTGATGTATATCGCAAGCAAGGGAAATTCGACAAAGCTGAAGAAGAAGTTAAGCGTGCCATTGCGATCTTCGAAAATACCTATGGAAAAGACCACCCCTTTGTTGCTGAAGCCCTCGAGGTTCAAGGCAAGGTTTATTATCATCGCAACGAGCTTGACAAAGAACAGAAAGTCTGGGAGCGAATTCTCGAGATCCAGCGCCAGTTCTATTCAGAGCAGCATCCGGCACTGGCGACCACGTACTATGATTATGCGAGTCTCTTTTTGCGCAGAGGCCAGTATGACAAGGCCGCTGAACATCTCCAGGCATCGTTGCAGATTACGGAGCAGGACTTTGGGAAGACCCATGCGGAATATTTTGGACGTCTGATCCGGCTGGCGACATGTCGCTACGAACAGCAGGAATACTCGGCGGCTCAAGGGATCCTCGATGAAGCAAAGAGGTTGCAACCGGACATCTTTGAAAACTCCCCCCATCCCTACATTGCCCGGATGCTTCAGCTTCAGAGTGAGATCCTGCGGCGGCAAGGCAGATTTGTTGAGGCGCTGAAAGTCGTTGACCAGGCGATTGCGATGAAGGAGAAGATCTATCACTCAGAGGATCACCCCTCCGTCGCCGAAGCGCTGGAAGTGAAGGTCAAAATCTTCCACCATCAGGGAAAGAGAAGCGAAGCCAAGCTGCTCATTGATCGCACCCTGAAG
>JAFGPJ010000035.1 GCA_016936275.1 Sedimentisphaerales bacterium | reverse complement strand
GGGTACCAGTCATCGGCGCCGAGATGCCATTTGCCGATGTGGCACGAAGTATATCCTGACGGTTTCAGTGCTTCGGCGATAGTAATCTCATCAAGCTCCATCCACAGTGGGTTTGGCGGACACAAAAGCTTTCTGTTTTTGCCGCCGACGTATTCGTTGGGATTCTTCTTGTTTTCGGGGATTTCACCGCCTTGGAACCTTGCACGGATCCAGTCGGTCACGCCGAGTCGTGCCGGGTATCGTCCGGTCATAACTGACGCCCGTGTCGGCGAGCAGACGGCACAAGCAGCGTAGGCGTTGGTAAATTTCATGCCGTCAGCGGCAAGTTTGTTGATGCTTGGCGTTTCATAAAACCTGCTCCCGTAACAGCCGGTATCCGTCCAGCCCAAATCATCGACGAGAATGAATACGAAGTTCAGCTTATCACTCGACCGTGCTTGGGCAATACTTCTTTGTGTCGAGGGCGTCTCGCCCTCGAATCGCGGGCTGGAAGCCCGCGACACGGCCAGCGATGCAGCTCCCAGCCCAATGGTCTTCAGGAAACTGCGACGCGAGTAATTCTGTTTGTTCATTTTCATTTCTCCTTCTGATGTTACTGTTTTCGGATATTCTATTGTGACAGGACGAAGTCGGCTAAGTCTTTTATCTCTGCTTCTGTGAGGTTCGATGTCACTCCATGCTTGTCGTCGGGATTGTATGTTGTCAGTACTTCTTCAATAGTAGCGGCCCGACCGTCATATAGGTATGGTGCGGTTCGCCAGACTTCGACGAGTGTTGGCGTGTCAAACATTCGGTCCTTATCCAGGTCTTTACCTGTACCCACGTCGTGTGTATTCAAGTCGGTGTACAGCGCTCCTGTATGACATGAAGAACAACCTGCTTTTTCGAAGATTTTTTGTCCTCTCTCAGCCGATTCGCTGAGTTTGCCGTCAACAAGATAAGGGCTGGGTACCGGCTTAAGTGACTTGAGGTACTCGTCAATTGCGGCGGCCTCTTCTTCCGGGCGCACTATGAACTGGATATGCGTGATTCCGGCACGCACCGCAGCTTCGGCGTCTCCACGAACGCCTGAGATCATCGCAGGCGGTGTTTCATGCGCAAGCAGCAGACTTTTAGTATTCTTCGGATTTCCAAGGCCATCGTTTAACAGGTCCCAGTTTAAAGCATCGACCCGGGCATCGGAAGGATGACAACTGGCGCAGCTCTGCCAGCCCTGGAAGCAAAGTCCTGCATCGTTGAACAGCATTTGACCCTTACGTATGGTTGTCGTTTGAGTTTCAGGGCCGAGGGCTATAGATGTTGGCTTTGGCCTGGAATTGGTGCTGATGTCAACGATAGCTAAGCTGTCTGTGAAATATTCGGCAACATAAGCAGTGCTGCCGATGATTGTCACTGCTCGGGGTGCTTTGCCCGGCAGCTTGATACGTTTTCGCATGCCGTAAAGAAAGCTCAGTTCGTTGGGGATGTCCGAAAGAGCCTGGCCTGAAGAATCGTACGCCGTATAGGAGCCGCCGGTGAAGCTTTGAGTCTGCTTGCCTGTTTTTTTGCTATAGCTGCCGATTTTTTCGAGCATAGCGGCAATATCTATTATGCTCAGCTCGTGGGTTCCGGCATGAGTCACACAAAGGTATTTCGAGTCACTCGTGCAGGCAAGGCCCCATGGATTTGCAGCGCCTGAATCCACATCGTCCAAAAGAGCCGTTTCTATTAGTCTTTTACGTCCGGCGTCTATAATGCTGATAGCATTTGTATTTATCCATCCCCGCTCCAACTGGGTCGTCGGCACCGTATACCGGGCGAGAATATGCGAGGCAAAAACAAACCGGCCGTCCGGCGAGACAATAAGGTCGTGGAGTCCCGTGCTTCCGTTCGGCAGAACAATGTCAACATCAAATGCCATTGTTTCTGCGTTTATGACCGAGACATTACATGCTATAGAATCGGCGCTCGCTGGGCCGTATGGAAGCATATTGCCCACATAGAGCCATTTTCCATCTGGTGTGATATCGGCGGCGACCGGTTCGCGCAAGGCGGGAATTGTCTTAATCAGCTTGCCTTCAGCGGTGTTTATGAACGAGATATTATTATCGAAGCGGTTGCACACGTATAGAGAACCGCCATCCGGGCTTAGAACGGGAGCTATGGGAGTATGGCCCGCAGGTAAAGTGCGGAGCAATTTGGCAGCCTGTGTATCTATAATACAGACGCTTCCTTTTTGTCCGCCGCAGGTGACATAGAGAATCGCTCCGTCGCCAGTCAGGGCAAGACCGGTCGGTTCTGAGGGCACACTAATTGTTGCTGTAACTTTCGCCGTTTTCGGATCAAAAACAGCAATTTGTTTGGCGGTAGCCTCGGCAATGTAGATTGTTTCGTCCTGATTATCTACAGCTAACGCCGTCGGGGACAGGCATTCTTCAGCAGCATAAGTGACGAAAGTGAAGCCGGCTAAGACAATAAAGATGCTCATCCATATCGTTGTCCGATTAAATAAACAATCTTTCATACAGTTGTCTCCGTAACTTGTTGATTCTGAATCGTGCAGTGTTTCATGACGCTCGAAAGAAATTTGACATCCGATTGTCATTTAAGAAAAAGATGTCACCAAATCCATTGTCCTGAAAAAATTGTGGGATCTAAAAACTAATTGGTGCTAAAATATCAGAAATGGACAAAAAATCAAGCCCAAAACCTTGTCGATGGGCTGACTAATGTCGAGGTTGTGAAGTTAGAATTGGCGGAATATATTATGGCTGAGATATAGACATTAATCAAAATCACTACGGGAAACACTGAAAGTTTAAGTGTCCCCTTAGCATTTATGCTGATCTTCCGCTCTGCCGGAGTGCAGCCTTTTCTTTTATGAGCTATTTATGAATAAGCAAAGAAAAGCTTAGCTTGGTTTTTTACGGCAGTACCAGAACCCACATACTATGACCATTATTATTATCCACTCTGCAACACCCATTTTGTCGACTCCTCCGCTGTAATAAGCCCAACTAAGACCGCTTGGGCCTTAAAGAAATGCAAAATTAATGCCCTTGTTCTTACGGCAAAAGGCGCACAATCTCTTTTGCATCTCCTTATATAAACTGGCGGTTTGAGTTGGACCGCTAAAAATGCCCAGTGCAAAAAAGTTGTTTAGTTTTCAATTGTGAATTGCATGTTCTCTTCGTTCAATGTTATTCAATTATAGCACGGTTTTGTTCCGGACGTCAAGCAAAATTCTGAAATTTTTATGTATGTCTGTGAGAAAGTGTGTAAAATGTGGGTAGAAAAAGGATTTTTTGTAGAGATACTAAAGTTTCGCCGCTTTTCTTCAAATTTTAAGTTGTCGCGGGAAAAAACGGTTCACGTTCTTACTTTGAAGCTCGAAAACCGGAATCACAGATAATACCCCAAAAAAGGAACGGGCCGAGCAGTGGAGTCAGGAGAAATTTCAACTCGGCCCGCATTCTTGGATCCCCCCCGCGATCCGTTTAGTTATACGATTGGCAATTATTCCAAGTTCGCAGACTTCAAAACAGTCAAAGTAAAAACTTTCATAAAAATTTACTTTATCGGTACTTAGAGGTTTATCAAAGAAACATACTTTCATTAGTATCCAAATAGAAAAAGCCAGCCGCTGGGCTTTTAACACGTCTAAAACGGCTTCATCCATCGTAAATGACTTCTTAAACATTTTTTTTCTGAAATAAATCCGGTTCGACTGCGACAATCCAAATGTGGCCGAAAAAGCGGCCGGAATCGAGAATTCAAGTAAAGTTAATAGTTTTAAGGAGCAATGAAATGATTATGAAATGGTTAAAAAGAAGCGTGATTGTTGTGGCAGGCGTTTCCATTGTCGGCGGCATGCTCTTCGGCAAGGATGTCGTCAGCTACGTTCGCAGCTCGGCCAAATCGGTCCAAACTGTGGTAAAAGACTCGGTTCCTATCGAGTTCGAGCTCAGACGCGCCCGTGACCTGCTGGAAGAGATTATTCCCGAGATGCACGCCAACGTCCGGCTGATCGCCCAGGAAGAGGTGGAAGTGGCGGCGTTGAAGGTTGATATCGCCAAAAGCGCCGAATTGATGAAGGAAGAAGAACTGCGGATTGCAAAGCTGCGCGATGCTCTTACAGAGCCAAAAACACAGTATTGTTTTGCCGGTAGAGAATATCCTCGTAGTTATGTAAAAGAAGACCTGGCGAACCGATTCGAGCGTTTTAGAGAGAGTGAATTGATCCTGGCCGGCAAAGAAAAGCTTCTAGTTACCCGCGAAAACTCTCTGCGTGCTGCAATGCAGGTGCTGGAGCAGACCCGCAGCCGGAAAAGAATGCTCGAAGATAAGATAGAGTCGCTTGCAAGCCAGTATAGACTTGTAAAAGCCGCCTCGGTCGGATCGGGTATCCAGATGGACAATAGTAAGCTCGCACAGACTGAAAAGCTCATCAATGAGATCAAGAAACGTCTGGATGTTGCCGAGCGCATATTGGCCCACGAGAGCCAGTTCGTTCAGGCAATCCCAGTCGATGCGGTTCCTGAAGAAGATTTATTGACACAGGTGGATGAGTATTTCCAGGCCAGAGACCAGCAGACAAGACTGGCAATTTCTACCGCTGAGATACAACAACCTGAGCAACTACTGGAAAATTAAAACGAAATTTAGTAAAATAGGCCGATATGACCTTCTAATGTCGTGCCAGTTTACCCCTAAGGGGTGAAATGCCGGGAGTAGAAAAGTGCTGATCCTACGACTAAAACAAGCTGCAAGTGCGATTGCCGACGGCCGGCTGGATGAAGCGTTCGACATAGTCCAGTCGAAAGACATCAGGGAGCATCGTCGCGGCCAAAAGCTTATCAGTCAGCTCGCTCTTGCCTTCGCCAATCGCGGCCGGGAGAACCTTGAAGCCGAGCGCATACAACTTGCCCTGGCCGATTGTAACAAAGCGGAAAAGCTGGCAGGCAACACGGCAGACGTTGCGAAGCTGCGTTCGGCAATCTGTAGTGAGATGGAGCAAAGAAGGCTCAGAAGCCGGCATCGTTCGTTAAAGGTTGCCCAGGCAAGACAGCACATACAGGACGGCTGGATTTCGGCCGGCGAAGAGATATTGAAAGACACCGGTGACCAGGATGGTCAGGCCGGTATCGTTTTGCAGCAGGCAGCGGTAGCAAGGTTGCATACGAGCGAAGCAATCGCCAAGGCGGAAAAAGCCCTGCAGCGGAACGACCTGAATGTAGCGATTGATTTCATTCTGAAAACAGGTGCTTCTGGCAGCCAAAACGAACAAGTGGTCGAGTTGATCTCCAAACTCAGATCGCTGGCGGTAAGGCGGATAAAAGAGCACTTTGACAGCGGCCGGCTCGACCTGGCTAATTCCTTATTGCAGAGAGTTTCTCCCATAGCCGACGGCTGCAGCGAAATATCCGAATTGGGATTGGCACTGAGCCAGTGCAGTAAAGCGGCCGAGTACGTCGCGGCAGGTCGGCCGCGTGAGGCGGTCAATCTGCTTCGCAAGGTCCAGTTGACCTGCTCCTCGGCGCAGTGGCTGGGCACGGTAACAAATCAGAGCCGGCAGGCCGCCGAGCTGCTCGATGAGCTGGCGGCAAGTCCTCTTGGATTGGATATCACGAGAAGACGGGATATGGAAGACGAAATACAACAAACGGATAACGAAGCTCAGAGCGTCAGCAGGGGACGATCTCAGGAAATACCAAATGACAGAGGCTCGGACTATCAGGCTGAATCATCGATACCGTCCAAGTTTGTGCTGCAAATAGATGGCATCGGCAGCTTCTATGTTCTTCAGGATGCTAGTATTACGGTTGGCCCGATAAGCTCTTCGGCTCGGCCGACTGTGGGTCTGATGGTAGATCCGAACCTGCCGGCGGTAACAATCGAGCGGTCGGAAGATGATTATTTCATCAGGTCGTCCCGTCCCGTCCGGGTGAACGACGCGGCAACGACTAATAAGCTGCTTGTTGATTCGGACCGCATCAATTTGTCGCCAAGGTGCGCGATGAAGTTCAATATTCCTAATCCGGCGAGCACAACCGCGACTCTGAGTCTTCCCGGCACGAGATTAGGCCGGGCGGACGTTCGCCGGATCATTCTAATGGATCGTGATATTCTGGTCGGGCCAACGGAAGGCAGCCATATTCTTGCCGAGTCTCTTGATGAAACGGTTGCTCTATTCACTCAAAACGGAAGGTTGCTTTGCAGGGCCAAAGATAAGATACTGGTTGATGACAAAACAGTCAGCCCGACGGCCGGCTTGCCTCTCAACCAGCAGATAAGAATAGGGCAGATTTCGATGGTCTTGACGGAACTCAAGGAGTAAGTTAAATGTACGAAGAAGGGGAGCCATAGTACGGCGGTAAACTAATGCAAAAGTATCAATATCAACACGGTGACCGACCCCTTGATGGATATACGATCCAGAGGGCAGCAGGACGCGGCGGATTCGGCGAGGTGTACTATGCCGTCAGCGACGGCGGGCGAGAGGTAGCCCTTAAGGCGGTCCAGAACTATGAGCAGATAGAGCTGCGAGGTATCAGCCACTGCATGAATCTAAAGAGTCCCCATCTGGTGACGGTTTTTGACGTCAAATATAACGACCGGAACGAACCTTTCGTCATCATGGAGTATGTCTCGGGGCCTTCGTTGCATGATTTACTTTCAGAGTCCCCCCAAGGCCTCGGGATCCAGAAAGCAGCATTCTTCACACGCGAAATTGCCAAGAGCCTGTCCTTCCTGCATGAATGCGGCATCGTGCATCGCGACCTGAAGCCCAGCAACATCTTCTACGAAAACGGCTACGTTAAAGTAGGTGACTATGGACTTGCCAAAGCCATCAGCGCTTCTCGTCACAGCGGCCATACGATTACCGTCGGAACCGTTCACTATATGGCGCCTGAAATCGGCGCCGGCAGCTATAACCGCAGTATAGACATCTACGCACTCGGCGTGCTGCTCTATGAGATGCTAACCGGGGACGTGCCGTTCGTCGGCTCCAGCCCTGCTGAAATCCTGATGAAACACATGACCTCCGAGCCTGATCTCGGCCATATCGAAGAGCCGTTTGCGCGTGTTATTAAAAAAGCTATGGCCAAAGATCCCGCTGAACGCTACCAGACTGTTCAGGAAATGGTCGAGGACCTTTTCGGCTCGGAGCATATTCGTGATAGCGTATCTCATTTCTCGCCGGACGAGCTTTCGGTGGTTGCCGAGCGGATTGCCGCCAAGGCTAATATCGTAGAAACTCCACGTATCGAAAGGCCCAGAGCCGAAGTGGCTGCTGAGCCGACAAGGGATGTGGGTAAGGAAGTAGCCAATGCTGCTCAACATGCAGCAAAGCAAAACAATGAGATGGGAAAGGAGATAGCTGATACTGCCCAGCGCTTTGCCCGGCAGGCCGATGCTGTAGGACAAAAAGTTGCCGATAGGGTTGATGCCGAAGCCGGCAAGTT
>JAFGPJ010000298.1 GCA_016936275.1 Sedimentisphaerales bacterium | reverse complement strand
TTATAACACAGCTACGGAATATCACATCGAATACAAATACGCCGACGGCGTCAGATTAATTGTGACATCAGGAACGCCGAGCCTGCGGTTCGAAGGCTCCGAAGGCTGGATCGGCAACCGGGGCTGGAGGGCGCCGCTGCAGGCGGAGCCGAAAACGATTTTAGATTCGGTGATAGGGCCGGATGAAATTCATCTCTATACCTGCAAAGGCGGCGAGCAGCGGAATTTCCTCGATTGCGTCAAATCCCGGAAAGACTGCTATTTTCCACCGGAAATAGGCCAGCGGTGCTTTACCATCGCTCACATCGGGAATATCTCGATGCTGCTGGGACGAAAACTACGATGGGACCCGGACAATGAGCGATTCATCAACGATGAGCAGGCCAACAGGATGCTGTCACGTGCGATGCGCAGCCCGTGGAGGATTTGAAATTTACTATTTACTATTTTCTATTGACTATTGATTATTGGAAAAGGATGTGCCATGAAGGCGTAGGCGTAGGGTGTGCAACTTGTTGCACACGCGGATTTGGTCGGCTTGTTGTAAAACGGGAGTCCAGCCCGCGTGGGCAAAAACGGCATTTGCCCACCCTACAGCTATTGACTATTGAAAGGGAGCGGATTATGAAATTTCGTTTATTGCTTGCAGTAGTTCTATGTTTCGCATTGGGAGCTAAAGTGATTGCACAGCGGGTGACTTTGACGGGTAGTGATTTGTCGGCCTGGCGCAGTCCGACGGGACAATGGCAGGTTATGGGTGATGTGTTCACCGACCCGTCAAATGAAAAGATGCTGTGCACAAAACCGGGAACTGGTGTCATTGTGAACGGGCCTGAGGGCAGAACTTCAAACCTTCTGAGCAAGGCCGAGTTCGGGGATGTCAAAGCACACATAGAATTCATGGTCTCGAAGGACTCGAACTCCGGCGTGTATTTCATGGGACGCTATGAAATACAGGTTTTCGACAGTTGGCAGAAACAGTCCGAATACCCCGGCATTGAGTGTGGTGGGATTTACCAGCGGTGGGACGAAAGCAGAAATACGAAAGGTTTCGAAGGTCATTCACCGAGAGTCAACGCATCAAAGGCTCCAGGACAATGGCAGACGTTCGATGTTATCTTCCGCGCGCCTCGTTTCGATAATGAGGGGCGAAAAGTCTCGAATGCCCGTTTCGAGAAGGTGATGCACAATGGTATCGTTGTTCACAAGGACGTAGAGCTTACCGGGCCGACACGGGCCAGTACATACAATAGTGAGAAGGTAACGGGCCCTCTAATACTTCAGGGAGACCACGGGCCGGCGGCATATCGCAATATCAGGATCGAGCCGACCGGACCGAATCCTTTCTTCGCGATGGATACGGCGACAAAAGACGCCAAACATCAAACGGCAAAAGAACAGGTCGAAATGGTCAAAGAATTGGGTTATGCCGGCATGGGATGTACGGCGGGGACAGGACTGAGAGAAATGGCCGAAGAGCTGGATAAGAACAGCCTGAGACTTTTTACCGTCTATCTCGGCATCAATATCGACTCCGATCAGCCTAAATACGGCCCGGAATTGAAGGAGACAATTGAGGTGCTGAGAGGCCGTAACGCAATGTTATGGCTATTTGTCCTGAGTAAGAAACTCAAACCTTCGGACCCTGCCGGTGACACACGGGCGGTGGAAATTCTCCGTGAGATAGCCGACATGGCCGCTGAAGCCAACGTCAGGCTGGCGCTTTATCCTCACACCGGATTCTGGGTAGAACGAGTGGAAGATGCCGTTCGTGTGGTTAAGCAAGTAAACCGCAAAAACACCGGCGTTACTTTCAATTTGTGTCACTGGCTCATGGTCGATGGCGAAAAGAACGCCGAGTCGCTTATAAAGCTCGCTATACCGCATTTGTTCGTTGTCACAATCAACGGAGCCGACAACGACGGCAAGGACTGGAAAACTCTGATTCAAACGCTGGATCGGGGCACATTCGAGATGCGGGGTTTTCTGAAAACACTCAGGGACTCAGGCTACAAAGGCCCGATAGGATTCCAGGGCTATGGTATAGGCGGCGACGCCTACAACAACCTCAAACGAACAATGAACACCTGGCTTGAACTGAACAAATAGAAAAAACTGATTTATACCACATTTGGGCAAATAAAGTTGTGCATTTCCTGATCTCTTTGTTAATATGAAAATATCATAGAGATTCTAAGATTATTTTTTTCATAAGAAATTGAATTAAACAGGTGATTGATGGAAACGCTCAAGCTGTTGCGTGATTATTTTCCGATGGCGGTCTTTACCGGCAAGTGCCTCGTATTCATCAGCGAGGACTGGCGGGTCGAGCTGACTGAGCACAAAGACAGCGATTTTACCAAATCCGAAGGACCGCCTTCCATTATACGCATCAGAATTTTCAAAAGGACGCTCGAAGGCGATTTGATTCCGGGACATTACGAAGATTTCCAGCTTGCCTCGCTGGGCGAGCTTGCCGAGCAGATTGAAAAATATGTGCAAATGGCAATCGGCTCGAACCTGCGGGAGAAAATCGAGTGATGGCTAATCTGGCGTTTGAAGAAAACAATGAGGGTGTGGTTTTCGTGGCAAAGATTGTACCGGGCAGCAGCGGGCCGACACGGATATGCGGATTGCTCGACGAGATGCTGAAAATTAAAGTCTCTGCTGCGCCGGAAAAAAGCAAGGCCAATCAGTGCCTGATTAAATTCCTGGCCGAACGACTCGGCGTGAAAAAGAACGCCGTGAGTATCATTTCCGGCACCACCAGTCCGGTGAAACACGTGCGAATTTCCGGAATGAATGCCGACACGTTGTTGAAGAAGCTGAATCTGAACGAACAGGGTCCTGGTTAATGACTGACAAATCGACTTTACTTCCACAAACTTCGCTCCAGGATGAGACCTCACTTAAGTATATGCTAAAGCTGGCGGCCCCGATGGTGGTTGCGCATATTTCCTTTACCATTATGCAGTTCGTTGACAGGATTATGGTTTCTCGGCTTGGAACCGATGCTCTAGCGGCGATTTTACCTGCAGGATATGTCGGGTTTTTGCCGGCCGCTTTCGCAATCGGGGTGATGACCAGCGTCAATACGTTCGTCAGTCAGAGCCTCGGCAGAGGTGATAGAAAAGCCTGCTCGAATTACTGCTGGCAGGCGATATATATGGGTTTAGTTTATTCGGTCGTTGTAGCAACGATTATGTGGCCGACGGCTCCGGCGATATTCAAAATGCTCGGCCACGATTCGGCTGTCGCCGCTATGGAAGTTATCTATCTGAGGATTACGCTATACGTTCAGATTCTGGCGGTCTTTGTCTGGGCGAGCAGCCAGTTTTTCATGGGAGTGCATCGGCCGGTTGTTATGATGTACTCTGCGATCGCCGGGCAGGTTGTGAATGTCGCTGCCAACTATGTGTTGATTTTCGGTAAGTTCGGTTTTCCGGCTATGGGAATTGCCGGAGCCGGCTGGGGCACATTTATCGGAATAGCCGCGGGTTCCGCTATTCGAATGGCGGTCTTTTTATTCGGAGACATTAATACAAGCTTTAAGAGCAGACACAGTTTGAATGTCGACTTCGGCAAAATGGCCGATCTGCTGAAAGTTGGTTTTCCAGCGGGAATCGGACTGATGGTGAACATCGCGCTTTGGGGCGTGATTTTGTTCGGAATGGTCGGCCGGTTCGGAAAAAACGCCCTGGCGGCAACAAGCGCCGTTCTTTCATGTGTGAATGTCTCGGTTATGCCTGTGCTAGGCCTTGGGACGGCTTTGACCGCCGCTGTGGGAAAGTCGATAGGACAGGGAAAAAAGGATGTGGCAATAAAGCAGACCAGCGTATGTTTGAGAATCGGATTGGTTTACATGGGACTAATCGGCCTTTGCCTTCTTCTGTTCAGGAATTCAATCATGGCGTTCTGGTCCACGGATGATACGGTCATAAGTATTGGCACCAGGATTCTCGTTATTGCGGCGATATACCAGGTTTTCGATGCGGCCACACTGATTTACAACGGTTCGCTCCGTGGCGCCGGCGACACGCTCTGGCTGGCAATGGTCTCGGCCTTTGGCGTTATAGTCGTGCTTGGGGCCGGCAGCTTTTTTATTATCAAGCTGTTTCCGGGACTTGGTGCTTTGGGGCCATGGAGTGCAGCGATGCTTAGCATTATAACGATCGGACTGGCAAACCGGTGGCGATTTAAGAGCAATCGCTGGATGCGGATAGACCTTTTCAAACGTCATGGCGCAGAAATACCAATTGGCGATGGAGCAGCAGTCGAATAACCGGGACGGCGATTATTCGCTTATCTTTCGCAAAATGATATTGCGAACCGCTCCGGCGGTTTGCCAGGTCGCAACGCCCATCGGCTGACACAAATCCATTTCGGCCCTTGTATCGATCTTTCGGTCTGTAATATCCATATCTACAAGCGGCTCATCCCCCTCCTCCTGAAGCCATGCCTGTATCCTGCTGGGTGTGACGCGCAGGCGGACATGGTACCACTTGCCGTTCTCGAATGAAACAAACCGGGTTGTTTCGTTGTTGGCGGCGTCATAGTAGTCGATATTAGACAGTCCGCAGAGCGAGCCGCCCCAGCCGCCAAGAATCAAAGAGCATGAATTATCGTCGACGGGAAAAGTGAAGCCGCAGAAAAAGTCGCTGCCAGAGACACGCATAGCTTCCAGCGTTATTTCGTAGTT
>JAFGPJ010000034.1 GCA_016936275.1 Sedimentisphaerales bacterium | reverse complement strand
GACCGAGCATCAATGGTGATATCAGCGCATATTTTGATGCTATGGATACGAGGCCTTTGCCCGATGAGGTGCTGGAGCGAGAGGAAATGGCCGTGATTGTTCGGTCGGCGCTGAGCAGATTGGAAAGTAAAGAAAAGGCGGTCCTTCAAGCCATGTACATCGATGAGCTTTCAGCGAATGATATCGCCCGGCAAATGAATATGACGGAAAAAGCAGTATATAGTTTATTGTACCGTGCAAAAAAATCTTTACGCCGGGAGCTTGAACTTCTCGCCACTGTTAGCAAGAAAGACCAAAATGATGAAACAAAACAATAACAAGCCGATTACAGAGCTGGACAAAAACTTTTCACGCCTGCTGAAACTGGCAGGAAGGTCAAACATACCCAGCAGAACATTTATGTGGTCGCTTAAAAACGATGCTCTTGATGAATTGGAACAAACGGATATTAAAAAGACAGAAGTGAAGAATATAGCTATCCGCTCCAACTGGTTGGAGAAAACCATGGGCTGGGCCGCTATGATTGCAGCAGCTTTTGGTGCCGGGCTTGTAGTTATCATTTCCTTTTTCCTGAAAATGAACCTGTTGTTGGAGGTTATTGTTGTACTGACTATCGTATTTAACTGGATTAGTTCTCTTGGAGGACACATATAATGAATTATGAGCAGCCGAACAGAGTAAGTGTTCTTGACCCGGTCACTCCGGCAATCGACAGGGTAAAATTAATACTGTTCAGACCTTTCGACCTGGGCAAGTGGTTTGTCATCGGCTTTTGTGCCTGGTTGGCGTATTTGGGAACCGGCGGCGGTGGTGGCGGCGGTGGCGGTGGTGGCGGCGGGCCTCGCTATACTGTGCCCGGTAAACAACCTGAAGCACAAGAGAAAATAAAAGAATTCGTTAATTCGGCACGGTATTATGTCTCGGACAACATAAGTTGGATTGTGCCGGTTGCTGTGATTGTAGTTACTTTAATCATTCTAATCGGCCTTTTGATTGCCTGGTTAAACAGCAGGGGCAAATTTATGTTTCTTCACTGCGTGGCGACAAACAGGGCGGAAGTATCGATTCCGTGGCATAATTTCAGACAACAGGGCAACAGCCTGTTTCTCTTTAGAATCGTGCTGGGATTAATTGGCTTTGTTGTTGTTTTCGTCCCTGTCATCGGCGTCATTTTGCTTGTTGTTATGATGGTATCCGGATCTGCGCCGGGTATAGTTTCTGTTCCGGGGATTGTGATTTTGGGGTTGTCTGTCTTCGTCCTTTCAATATTGCTGTTTTTAGTGAAGAAGTTTACCTTCGATTTTGTCGTGCCGATTATGTTTTTACGAATGTCGCGCTGCACCGCCGGCTGGCGTGAATTCATGACTGTTCTGTCGGCGAACAAGCTTCGATTTACCCTTTATCTGCTTTTCCAGATTGTGATAAAATTAGTAATAGGTGTGATGGTCGGTATCGGTGTTTGCATTGGATTTTGTTTCTGCTGTGCGAGTTGCCTGTTGTTTATACCTTATATAGGTACGGTGATACTACTGCCTGTGCTGGTTTTCACGCGGTCCTACTCTCTCTACTACCTGCAGCAGTATGGCCCCGGGTATGATGTGTTCCATGCTGAAATTGAAACTGCCGGATCTGTGTAGTGAGTTTTGAATGACAATTCCCCCCTGGCAATGAGGTGCCGGGGGGGATATTATTAGATGCTTATTATTCCTTTTGAGTCCAGTCTTCCTGCCTGATGCCGTGATATGTTCTAAGGACATACTCGAACCGCTGAATTGTTCTCGGCTGCAGATCAAGTGTGAACTTAACCGTATCAAGGTCAATCTTTTCGAATGCACCGAAGTCACTGTTGTTTTTGATGTCCCAGTACTGCGTGTTGAAGTTGCGTTTTATCTCAACTTTGACATTAATGTCACGGGTGTTTCTTACTTCTATGCCGAACGTGTGGATTTCATCCCAGCCTGAAACGTTGCCGCGATCGTCAAACCTGTAATTTTCCGTTTTGAAATCCATTAGCTTCGGCTCAACTACAATATTAGCGACCGGCCCAAGATTCAACTCGACGTCTTCATCGACAGGGATATACTTGAATGAGGACTGGCCCGTATATGATAAATTTCCATTATCATCTGCACTCCTGTATACTTTAAGCATTCCGCCTGGGATGGGTGTTTCGCCGAGCTTGTGCTCCTGGTCGTTTTTGAAACTCAGGAACCGAACTACGCTCGGCCCGTATCGGTCCTCTTCATATTTGTAGAGATTTACAACAGGCACCTGGTCAACGTCGAAACTGAGCAGCCTTTTGGACCAGCCGGTGGAAATTGTCTCGGTGCCTTCAATCGTGTAGAGGAAATATTCGCTGAGGCCTTCTTTTACGACCTCTTTAGGCTTCAGAGTCATAGGTTCCGGTGCTCGACTGTCCATCGCTAACTTGCCCAGCATTCTTTTGGCCTCTTTCTCTACTCCTTCTTCTAATTTATCTCCGAAGACGATTTGGCCCGGCCGGCCGTATGGATATTGCCTGCGGGCAAGCTCGGCAATTTCATCGAGGATATGGACCTTGCCGACTATAAGACGTGTCTGGGCGTTTTCGTAATCTTCGCCGCTGTTGTTAGTGACGACCACATAGCCCTTCAAACGCATAGTTTTTTCATTTTCGGTCAACGTCCCTATATAGAATGCCCGCCAGGAAAGGCCGCTGGTCAGATATGTAATTTCTACCGGTACTTTTCCACTGATGCCGCTCTCGATATTCCACAGGCCGAGGTTCATGATTCTCGGCGGATAAACCAGTTCGGCGATGGTTATTTTATCGGCGCTGGCTTTCGGCAGCATTTCCAGGCTGGTCGGATCGATCAGGGTGTTGGCCCATGAGAATTGCAGCTTGTTTTCTCCGTCTTTTAGCGTCAGTGCTCTGCTTTCACGAACCAACGTCATATCTGCAGAATTATAAATCGTAAGCTGCACCGTGTCCCTTGAAGGCAATGTAACCAAATCGACTTTAGCATCGGTTGTGCCAGCAAAAATTACGTTTATCAGCAGCAGAATGATAATACGTTTCATTTTATCGTTTCCTTAATTCTGTCTGTTTACGGACGCCAGTTTTCTTCTCTATCGCTGTGGTATGTTCTGAGGACATATTCGAATTTCTTTATCGACCTCGGTTGCAAATCAAGTGTGAACTTAGCCGTATTTAAATCAACCTTATCGAATTGGCCAAAGTCACCGTTTCTATTCATGTCCCAGTATTGT
>JAFGPJ010000297.1 GCA_016936275.1 Sedimentisphaerales bacterium | reverse complement strand
GTTAACCAAACACGAAAAATACACATAATTCTTGAGGTGAAAGACAACGGCAAGCCAAATCTATACAGCTATCGTAGAGTCATTGTCACTATTGAACCTTAAGCGGGCAGATTATCTGTATTCGACAAGCTCTGTAAAACAAATATATAACTTCAAACAAAAAAGCAGATCATCTTGCGAGAAGTAATATCACTAATGATTCGCAGTTTCCGTCCGCTCAATTCATATAGCCGAACCACGTCAGCACACTTTTTGCTTTCTTGTACAATTTTAGATAGTTGATTCGGCATTTTATCAAACTGTGCCATGTTGAACACTGTGTCGGATTTTTCCGGGAAAAGAGCTACATAAAAAATATCACACTCGACCAAATCCTGGAAGAAGTGGGTACCAAAGGACAGTTCCGGCATCAGGTTGCCGCCCTCATACGCAATCTCCGCAAGAACAGCAGCATTGTTGATCTCATGAAAGCTTACAGGAACTCCCAGGCTTGGCGTGGTTGTCCCCCATCTGCCGGGCCCGAAAAAGATAGTCGGCTCGGCGTCTTTTGCCGTGATTCGCCTGTTAAGCTCGCCTACCAGCCTGGCAATGTCGTACTTTTCAGAAAGCGGCAAATCGATATATGCTTTCGGATCAACGTAAATCACTTTTGTCATATCCTGACAAATGCTGCCGCCCATAAAGTGACCTTCGCACTTAAAGAGAATCTTCTCCGGATCGATATACTCAGGAACCTCAACTTTACCCTGCCGGCCTCTGGTCTGCAAAGGTCGGCATTGCAACAGATTAATCAAGGGCTTCTTATCCTGGGCAAAGTTCACAGTGAATTCTATATCAACCGGATACTGATAGTGGCTTTCCAGGGTCTTTAGAATTCTCTGCATTATTTGCGTAAAGGCCGTCTCGGTCAGCAGCTTTTCGAACGTAAGCAACCAGTACTCGACACCTTTTGCGCCCTGCTGCCTGGCCTGTCTTGCCATGAGGTGGTCACGGACAGCAACCAAATCCAGCTTAATATCCGGTATCTCATCCAGAAGCTGCTTAAAAGAAATTGTTCTCAGTATATTTTGCCGGTTATCAAGCAGGTCAACGTGATGCTGAGAGTATTTTCGAATGTCCTCCATACCTGAAACCGGTCTGACAAGCGGCTCATCGAGAGCAATGATTCTCGGGTAATCGTCCTCCACGCGATTGACCGCTCTTGTACCAAGCCCAAATACGAGCCTGAGCATACCCGCCTTCGGATCAAGTTCCGACTTCCATACGAAAGCGTTGTGCGACATACCAACGCCAGCCAGATCGGGAAAAAAGTAGCCGTTTCGATACGAGCCGGAAACACGCTGCACCAGCAGGGCCATTTGCTCATCCTGCTGGTCAAGCCCCCTCTGGAGCCGATAGGTTAAGGCGTCCTTACCCATAGTGCTGGCATAAACTCTTCGTACCGCTTCCTCGAAGTTCGCATATCTCTCTTCAGGGCTGCCCTGATTGACGCAAAAGATACTTTCGTACTTGCCGGCAAAAGCGTTGCCATAGGCATCTTCAAGAAGACTGCTCGAACGGACAATAATCGGTGACTGCCCGAAATACTCGATCATTTCCTGAAATTGTTCGCGTATCTGGTCAGGAAATTTGCCCCTCATAAGTCTTTCCCTGAGTTCCGCGGCGACTTTGAAATACCCTTCTTTAGTCTTCTGCTCGACGCGCAGCTTCCAGCAGCCGTTCTCCACAAGATATGTGTAAAACACGTCCGAGCCGACATAAAATGAATCATGTAATTCAAGATGGCCAAGCAAATCATGTTCATCCTTAGCGATGATTTTATTGGCAAGCAGCATGCCGACCGCTTTACCACCGATGAATCCCGTTCCGATTAGTCTGCTTTTGATGGAGCGCAAATCTTCCAGCGTAAAATGCTCCGTTGCAAGTGACAGCATTCTCTCATCCCTGCCGATCATTACCTTACAGAGCCGTTCAACCATCTCCCGCCTTTCCTGCGAAGCACTCGGCAAAGCAGACAATTCCGTCGCCTGCAAAAAAAGGTTGTCCCAATAGTCAAGCGCCCTTTCGGCCGGCTTTAGTCCTCGCTCGGAAATGTAGGATAGTAATTTCGTAGCATCGACACTGCTCGTAATCGGCACGAATTTCTCCTGCTGCTGCAGGTGCGGCAGAAACATCGTTGGGGAGTAACGTTTCCAGACCTTTAACGGATGCAGGCAGTTTTTGCCTTCAACATTATAAAGATCAAGCAAAAGCTGTGTCGTTTCGCGGATACGAGCAATTGTCTTGAATGAGTGGCGGTCACGAAGAAGTGCGAAATACGTGATTGTGTCAAGCTCGAACAGGTATGGACAGGTAACCATAAAGAAGTTACCGATCATCAAGTCCGTCGCCCATGCGTCGAGCAGGTTAGAAAGACAATCGAAAACATAATAGGCTTCTTTGCCTTCCTCGGTAATTATTGCATGGACCTGCGTTGTAAATGCTTCAAAACCGCTGTGTGCATCCAGATTGCAAATTCTAACACCTGAAGCAGGCTTAACCAAAGGCCGATGGTTTGCAAATCGCAGATATACAAGCCGGCGTCCCTGCTGTCTGGCCCGTTCGACATACGGATCGACAAATACGGCAAAGTCGTCAATATGATCGACCTGCCAGACCACATTGTCGCCCTTTTCCAAGCCGGTCAAGACGGTGTCAAGACCGTCGATTCCTGTACTCGCCCAACCAGACATAGAACTACCTTGCTAATTTGCCTGTCATATTCTGTTTAATAAATGGGCAGGGATACAAACTCATGCATTCCCTGCCCTTATATCATTATAGAGAAATCGCTGTATAAAACACTATGGGCCTGTATTATACAAGCCCCTGGTCGAGCATAGAGTCAGCAACTTTCACGAAACCGGCGATATTGGCGCCCATCACGAGATTACTCGGCTCTCCATATTCTTCGGCTGCTTCATACGCCTGCTTATGAATGGCAATCATAATGTTGTGCAGCCGCTCGTCCACCTCTTCGCGTGTCCATGACAACCGCATCGAGTTCTGTGACATTTCCAGCCCGGAGGTAGCAACGCCGCCTGCATTTGCGGCCTTGCCGGGACCGTACATGATCTTCTTTTCGATGTACTGATCGATTGCCTCAGGAGTACTCGGCATATTCGCGCCTTCTGCAACGAGAGTGCAGCCATTTTTGAGCAAGGTTGCTGCATCATCGCCATTAATCTCATTTTGGGTAGCACTGGGGAAAGCACAGTCGCATTTGATGCCCCACGGGCGCTTGCCTTCAAGATAATCGACTCCGAACTTATCGGCATATTCCTTGATCCGGCCACGACGTACGTTCTTAAGATCCAAAACAAAAGCGAGTTTCTCATCATCAATACCATTGGGATCGTAGATTGATCCACTGGAGTCGGAAAGACTGACGGCTTTTGCGCCGAGCTGGTTAAGTTTTTCAACCGTGTATTGTGCTACGTTTCCTGAACCGGACACAGTGCAAATCTTACCATCGAAGCTCTCGCCGCGGGTTTTGAGCATTTCATCGGCGAAGTACACACAACCGTATCCGGTGGCTTCCGGACGTATCAAAGAGCCGCCCCAGTTCAGGGCCTTGCCTGTAAGAACGCCGGTGAACTCGTTGCGGACACGTTTGTATTGGCCGAACAAGAAGCCAATTTCACGCCCTCCAACGCCGATATCGCCAGCGGGAACGTCGGTGTCCGGACCGATATGACGGCAAAGCTCAGTCATGAAGCTCTGGCAAAATCGCATCACCTCGTTATCGCTCTTGCCCTTCGGATCAAAGTCAGATCCACCCTTACCACCGCCCATTGGCAGAGTTGTGAGTGAATTCTTGAATACCTGTTCAAATCCCAGGAATTTCAGGATGCTCTGATTTACTGTCGGATGAAATCTAAGGCCGCCCTTATATGGGCCGAGTGCGCTATTGAACTCAACGCGGAATCCGCGATTGACGTGAACGTTACCCTTGTCATCCTGCCACGGCACGCGGAACATGAACTGTCTTTCCGGCTCTACAATCCTGTCAAGGATTCTTGACTCGACATATTCCGGATGCTTCTCAAGTATGGGCCCTAAAGAATCGAGAACTTCTTTTACCGCCTGGAGGAACTCGACCTCACCGGCATTACGTTTTACGACTTGTTCGTAAACTTGCTCGATAATGGTGTTTGCTGCCATTATTCTAATCTCCTATAGCTAAAGTGTTAAAAATTCTGCTTTCATCGACTGACACAATAAGTTAGACTAATAAAAAAATTAAAAAAATGGATTTTATACGCTAACTTTGTGAACTATACAATAGTATACTTGGTAGACAATCGCACAACAACCGATAAATAATAATAGAGATTATAAGGACAACTTATAATGCATATAGAGATGCTGAATATATTCTGCGATTTGGCAGAATTGCGAAGTTTCTCAAAAACTGCGGAAAAGCACATACTCAGTCAATCTGCAATCTCGCAGCAGCTTGCTCAAATGGAGCTTGCTCTCAAGTGCCAGTTGATTAATCGCAAGAAAAGACCTATCGAACTGACAAAGGCCGGCCAGTTATTCTACCAAGGGTCGAAAGATATCCTGGATCGTTATGAACAGTTAAACAGCGAATTAAGATCCCTGCAAAAATCATCCGGCAGCAGACTTAATATTGCCGCCATTTTCAGTATTGGCATGCATACGCTACCTGATTATGTTAAGAAATTTATGGTCAGCTACCCGGACGTCAATGTTCATGTCGAGTATTTTAGTGCCAGAAGAATTTACGAGCTTGTTTTAACAGGTGATGTCGATATTGGTCTTGTAGCCGTTCCGAAAAGAGATAAAAGGCTCGATGTCTATGATTTTGAAGATGAGCCGCTTGTTTTAGTCTGTCATCCGAACCATCCTTTGTCAAAAGAATCACAAGTCGATATTCACAGAATACAATTCGAAAGATTTATCGCATTCGAGAAAGATGTTCCTACACGGGCATGGATCGACAGTATTTTAGAGCGTTATAATATCGTCGTCCGCCCGGTCATGGAATTCGACAATATTGAAACCATCAAAAGAGCTGTGGAAATCAAATCCGGAATCAGCATCATGCCCCAAACAGCAATACTTCAGGAACTCAGCAGCGGAACAATAAAGGCGATTGCCTTTTCCAATGAGCATTTTATTAGACCGACTGGCATCATTGTTCGTAAAGGCAAGATTTTCGGTCAGGCCGGCCGATATTTTATGGAGCTGCTGCGCAAAAAATCAAAAGAACAGGAATAGGGCAAGTATCTACCAACATGGAATTTATATCTGAATTATATAACATTAAAGAAATCGATTATGCCCATTAAAGCAGTAATATTTGACCTGGACGGGACTATCACTCAGCCTTATTTTGATTTTGATGCTATTCGGGAGGAAATCGGATTAGCCAGAGATTCCGGCCCCCTGCTTGAGTCGATGGAGAAAATGACGCCGGAATTACGCCGGAAAGCGGAGGATATACTGTATAACCACGAGGAAAAGGCCGTTATAGAATCAAAACTCAACTCCGGCGCCGAACATACACTGTCGAGGCTTCGAGCCGAAGGTATTCATATTGGGGTATTGACCCGTAACAAGCGAGATAACGCTTATGCAATTGCAAGCAGGCACAATCTGCAATTCGATGCGGTTATCGGCAGAGAAGACGGGCCTGTAAAACCTGATGCATTCGGCGTACTTGAGTTATGCCGGCAGTTCGGCGTAACACCAAAGGAGACTATACTTGTCGGCGATTATTTGTTCGATTTATTGTGTGCAAAAGCAGCGGGTGCCTGCGCAGTGCTGTTGGCAAATCATCATAAGGCTGATGACTTTGTCGAACACGCAGATTTTTGCATAGAAAACATACGTGGAATACTCGATATTATAGCAAACAAAAACAGTGAATAGCGCGTAGAGGAGCAAAGAAAGGTAATCAAATGAACAAGATAATAGTAAAAGCTACCTTTATTGTTGTATGGGTAACAAGCACTAATTGGGCTTGCGGATGCACGGATGCACCAAAGAAACAACAACAGGAGCATCAAAAAGATGATCCGGTCAATATAATCCTGGAAAAACTGAACAAGACTACCTCAGACCTTATAACTTACCAGAGTCAAATTGAGTATAAGTACGTCCAGCCGCTGCTCGAATCGGAAGCTCTGCACAAAGGTGTGTTCTATTATACAAGATCCAACGAGCAATCTGCGATTAGTATCAACTTCAACACGCTTAAACAAGACGACGAAAAAGAGCAGAAATATATTGAGCAGTATATTATTTTGGACGGAGATCGCTTGGCTCTTGCCGACCACGAATTAAAAGGCATCTGGCTTGCACATCTCGATTATCAGATCAAAGAAGCAAAATACTATCAATTGGCCGAGCCGAACGATCCAAATAATTCAACGGATGTATTCGAACTGGCCAGCCAAAAGTTGCCAATGCTCGGCTTCAGTAAAATCGAGGATTTGAAAAAACAGTTTGAGGTCAAACTAATTGAACAAAAAAAAGACGAATCGGAAGATTTTATTCAAGTACATTTGAAGGTTAAGCCGAATTCGATTTATAAAGATGACTATATTTCAATAGATTTTTGGATTGATAAGAAATTGAACCTGCCGGCAAAAATCGTCGCCGTTAAACGCGAACCGGAGCCTCCATACGGGGATATTGAAGAGATAAAATTCATTAAACCGAAAGTAAATCAGAACATCGATAATAAAGTCTTTGAACTCAAGATGCCAAAAGGATTCGGAGAGCCGGAAATCTTCCCGCTGGAAAGAAAGAAATAGTAACTTTATATGGTTTCAACAGCAGTCATGATAGACAAGGAATTTCAAGAGCTAATTGCAAAACGTGCTATGACCTTATTAGGTCTTGCCAAGCATATATCTCAATGCCAATCGAATAAAGAAATCATGATACGTCCGTTGATCGGCGCTCTGTTATCGCAATCAACTCAGCTTGAGGAGCTTCTCGACTTGTATGGAGCAGGCAACAACTGCCAGTGGTGTGGATTCAGATCTTTAACAGCAGCAATTAAGCACTTTTCAGACGCAAGCTATGAACTGCTCCACATCCGATACTCTTTGCCTGAATATCGTCTGTTGCCAATCGAGCAGGATTTTGCCAGGGCGACTGAAGAGACACTTGAATTCACGGTCAATGTTCTTAAGCAGGCAGCAAGCCAAATGCTCATCAAAGCTGAGATGCTCGATTTACCGGTCCCATCTCAGAGATTGCGTGAAGAGTCTTATACCGAAGATCTCCCTCCCGGCCATTTGGAACACCACTGCCAGACGCGTGCAATCGAAACGGTCGCAGAAACGGTAACTCTTTTGACAACAGCCTTTTTGAATCTTGTTGTAGAAAGTGAAGATATTCGCAAGGCCAGCCGTGTCAAACCCGAAAAATTCGTCTCTTATGTCCGGGACTCTGTCAGCGAGGAAAAGTTACGAAGCCTCGAACTACAATTCCACAACCTGCAGTCACTTTATGACACATACGTTTCAGGCACGGAAGCTGCGATGCTCGATACGGATTTACCTGTTCTCAGAGGGCATATAAGCGTTGTATTTCATTTGCTCAGGACGGCCACATTGTTCGTTCACCACTATGAAAGGCATGTAAAGAAACAACAGTGCGACTCGGTAGGCCGGCAGGAGCCTGTAGTCAGGGCTGAGGTACTGCTTGATGTCATTATGAGGTATTCGGTGACCCACATTAATCTCTATATTGATTGTGCGGAACATTTATGCCACGAAATGCTCAAGCGCTATGCAGAAGTGGGCGAGATCGAGGTTTCCGTGCCTCCATACCGTGGTTTCCACGTTCGCCCCTCCACGCTGATTGCCAAGATTGTTCTGCATTATGGCAGTGCGGTCCAGATGGAAATGGATGATGAGGTCTATGATGCCAGTTCACCGCTCGGATTGTTCCGGGCAAACGAAAAAATCAACGCACAAAAACGGCGATGGCTTGCTGCGGAGGTTGTACGTCTCAAGCTTGTCGAACAGATGAACCAACAAAGCGATTTTAATGCCGTAGTCCGGGAAGTTGTACTTACCTTGGTTGGGCAAAGTAAACTCATCCTTTACGAACAACCCCTGCAGTTGCCGGAGGAACCCGCCCGGACTGAAGGAACACTGCTGGAAAAAATTGTTGAAGAGGTGGCCAGACTGCTCGCTATGGGCAAAATTGACGTGGACACCAAAATGACCGCCAAGTTTATCGGTGATAAACGAGTGCTGGCCGACATCAAACTATTAGCTGAATCCGGATATGGGGAAGATAAATTCGGCAATAACATCTCTCTACCAGACAAGCTTACTTACCTCCGCCGATGAGCGTGAAGCTGAGAAACCAAAAAAATAAGGTGATTTCAGGAATTTGAGATTTTAGCGGCTTGCTTTTTACCTCGAATTATCTCCATTAAAGCAGAAATTCCAACCAATCCGATACCTGTGAGTTCCAGAACTGAATTTATCAGTCCCATTATTGATCGCCAGACCGGAAACTTCGCTACATGATCAAGGGGCGCAGCTCGAATAATAACAAAAACTATCAGCAGCACGATACCGAACAGGGCAAGCCCGTACCTCCGCCACTGCCGTTTCAATTTCCATCCTAAAAATATCATCAAAACCAAACCGAAAATCGCAATACCGGCAATGAACCATATCTGGAAGATTCGACGCTGTGAATACCATCCCTGGGCCAGGGCCATTTTCTTGATGACAGTGATAAACAGGCGCTGTAGATCAAACTGTTTATTCATACCCATTATTAACATAATCACAGCAAGCCCCCACCAGAATAAATGATGGAAGCGAGATCGGTTGATGGGAGAAATTCTGCCGGTACGCATAGCACAAATTCCACAGAACAAGGAAGTTGCCAAATACCCTGCTGTTATTAACCATCCAATGAAGGTCGGATCGCCTATTCCCGGCCTCCAATGACCGTTTACTATCACACTCAGAACTCGTATCATTTCCCTGATTCCCGGTAAATCGGATAAATCGATAAGTTAATAATTGATTTTAGCATTTAGAGAGAACGAATGTCAAACTCTGCTGATCTGCCATCCTGACCTTTGAGTTTGAAATGTAACTCTGGAATTATATTCGAGCCTGGTGTATGATTGTAAAAAAAGACTTTTCGACGGTTCCAAAGTCAGCTATATGTGCTTAAGTGATATATCTGTTTGGTGAGCAAAATCGATAAGGCGAAAGGAGCAATAATGGCAAAGGCAATAGTTATCTATTATTCAAGAACCGGCAATACAAAAGAAATGGCCGAGATCATAGCCAAGTCAATGAATGAGGCAGACCTGCAAACCGAGTGCAAATCCGTAAGCGAAATAGAAGTCCGGGATTTGCTGAATTACGATGCTATAGTTATCGGCTCACCAACTTATTACGGTCATATGGCAGGACCCATTAAGCAGCTAATAGACGATTCAGTCGCTTTTCACGGCAAACTCGACGGCAAGATAGCGGCAGCATTTAGCAGCTCGGCAAATATCGCCGGGGGCAATGAAACCACTATCATGGGCATAATCGAAGCTATGCTCATAGCCGGCTGTGTTGTGCAGGGCGATCCGCAGGGTGACCACTATGGGCCGGTTTCCATCGGCAAGCCTGATGACAGAGTTAAGCAACAGTGTATCCGCCGAGGCCGGAGAATAGCTGAACTAACCAAAAAACTCAAAACCTGACCAACAAAAAAATATTGATTTTTTTTGTAAAAAGGGCATTTTTCTTTGACAAAACACTTCGGCATCGTTAAGTTTCTAATGATTCTTAACCTGCTCTATGTAAATATTAACGCACAAAGTGGAGGTTATTTTAATGCAAGAGTATGAAGATCTCAAAGTGCTGGTAGCTGAAATTGAAGCTGACATTAGCAAAGCCGAAGGTGGTAATAAGGCAGCAGGGACGCGTGTTCGCAAGCAAATGCAGAAAATCAAGCAGGCTTCTCAAGACGTTCGCAACCGTGTTCTTGAAATCAGATCAGCCCAATAAACCATCACAGGTATTCGTAAACACCTGTCATTATTGTATTTAGCGTGTCATGTCTCACGTGATGCGCTATGTGTATTGGAGTATTGTGTACAAACAGCAATAATGCAGTACACATTACTATAGCGGGTTTTTTTCCGGAATAACAATGCCGCCTCCATTATTATTTGATTTATCACATATAGACCTTGAAGCAAAACCTGTCTTCGACAAAGAAGCGATCTGCAAAGTCAATCCACAGCGATTCGAAATGCAGCAGCTCGACGGCATTCTTTGGTATGACAAGGAAAAATCTCTCATTCTGGGCTATAAAGATATAACAGACAAAGAATTCTGGATTCGAGGCCATATTCCGGAAAGACCCCTAATGCCGGGCGTAATCATGGTCGAAGCTGCGGCCCAGCTTTCGAGCTTCTTTTTGAAAGAGATTTTCAAAGAGCCAGGTTTTATCGGCTTTGCCGGCATAGGATCGGCGAAGTTCCGCTCTGTTATCGAACCGGGCAACAGGCTATATCTGCTGGGCCACATCACAAAATATAAAAAAAGAAAACAAGCAAGCCATGTTACCACAAGTGTCCAGGGAGTCGTTGATAACAATTTAGTATTCGAAGCATCCGTCTCCGGAATGCGGGTTTGACCGCCAATATCCCCAAAAATCCTAAGGGCGAGTTATATGACAGCTCAAGGTGATTCGCAACAGGCCTTTCGCAGCAGGCGAGACTTTTTAAGATCGGCCTGCTACAGCACAGCAACATTAACTTTAGCCAGTGCTGTTGCAAGTTCTCTATCGGCCGGGCAGAACGATAAAACGACAAAGAGGAATATTGTTCTGGTGCTAAGCGACGACCATCGTTACGACTTTATGGGATTTATGAAGAACTCGCCGGCCTTCCTGGAAACGCCGAACATGGATCGCATGGCGCAGCAAGGAGCACACTTAACAAACGCGTTCGTCAGCACATCATTATGCTCGCCGTCTCGCGCATCTATCCTTACCGGCCATTACATGCACCATCATCGTATCGTTGACAACCAGCGGCCGGAGCCTGAAGGGACGGTATTCTTCCCCCAGTATCTGCAGAAGGCCGGCTATCAGACTGCTTTTGTCGGCAAGTGGCACATGGGCCATGAAGACGACTGCCCCAGGCCGGGCTTCGACCACTGGGCCAGCTTCAAAGGCCAGGGAACGTACTTCAATCCGACGCTCAACATAAACAACGAACACAGGACATTCCAGGGATATACAACCGATGTCCTGACTGACCAGGCAATAAGATGGCTCAAGGACGGTCGCGACTCTCGTAAGCCGTTCTTTTTGTATCTGTCATTCAAGGCCGTGCATTATCCCTTCCAGCCTGCCGAGCGTCATAAAGGCCGCTATGAAAAGGCACAGGTCAAGCGCCCGGAAACGATGGCCAACACTGAGCGAAACTATCAGACCCAGCCGCATTGAGTCAGAGAGCGACGCTACAGCATTCACGGCATTGACCACATGGAAACCGGGCAATACGACAATGATCCGGTGCCGTCATTTGACGAGCTTTACAAGCAGTACTGCGAAACTGTGCATGGGTTGGACGAGAATCTTGG
>JAFGPJ010000296.1 GCA_016936275.1 Sedimentisphaerales bacterium | reverse complement strand
TGCCTCCGAACGATATTAGGCTAGAACAGACTGACGAGCAAATGGAAACGACATTTGATCGGGTACGCTTGATTTCTAAACGACTCGATAATAATTTGAATGGGCTACAATGTGTGGAAGCGATACGGCATTACGCCGCTACGCACGATGGACAGCTTCCTGAAAACCTCAGCGATATAAACCAAATGGAGGTACCAAAGGACGTGATGAGCGGCAAAATGTTCGAGTACAGCCGCACCTCCGCTGGGGCCGTGTTGAAATCGGCCATGCCGGAGAGCGGTGGGCCAAAGGACATATTCCATTATGTAATTGTGCTGAAAAAGTAGTTTGATATAAGAGGACAAAAATGGCTACATTTGAATACAACGCACTGACATCGGCTGGCAGGCTGATGAAAGGCACGATTGAAGCAGGTACGCATCAGGAGGCGAGTGAGCTGCTCAAACAGATGCAACTTGATGTGAATTCCGTCGAAAAGGCCGAGCCCAAAAAGCCTAAAACGGCTATCGGCAGAAATGAGTTTTTGCTTTTCAATCAGCAACTGGCATCGATTACCAAGGCCGGAATACCTTTGGAAAGAGGTCTGCGTGAGCTTGCCGGCGACATTCAATCAAGGTCCATGCGGAAGCTCGTTAATGCGATTGCCGATGAGCTTGAAGCTGGTGTGAGCATTGAGCAGGCTTTTGAAAAGAGACAAAAGCATTTTCCGCCTCTGTACGGCCGAATTCTGAAAGCAGGAGTGGAAACAGGCCGATTGAGCGAGATGCTGACCAGCCTGAACAGGCACCTGGAAATGGCCACTCAGACAAGGAGAATCATTTTCGAAGCGATGACATATCCGGCGGTAATCCTGGTTCTGGCGTCAATCATTTTGACGGGCGTTTTCACGTTCATCATCCCACAATTCGGAGCAGTACTGAGCGAAATGACTGAAGGTGCAGAGTTGCCGGGCATTACAAGGGTGTTTTTAAGTATGGCTCAAAACGTTGTGCCATTCTGGATCACTGTAGGATTTGTGATTGCTGCGATAGTAGCTCTTTATGCGGTGCTTTCCGCATCGGCTTCAGGACGCAGATTCAAAGAATCACTACTTCTACAAATACCGGTTATCGGAAGAGTTTACCACAGCAGCATATTAAGCAGAATGGCAGAAGGGATGGCGATCATGGTAGCGGCCGGCTCCGATATGCCTGTATCGTTAAGGTTAAGCTCGGGTGCTACGGGAAGTGAAAAGCTTATACTTGAAAGCGAGGCCCTTGCAGGTCAAATCGAGCAGGGAGCAAACATTCTGGAGGCCGGACAGTTCTGTCGAATGATACCCCGGCTGTTTCTCTATTCGATCCAGTTGGGCACACAGCGAAACGAATTGCAGGACAATCTCTACAGTCTGGGCCAGATGTATGCTGAACAGGCACGCTGCGGCCAGGCAAGATTGCAGGCTGTGCTGTTACCGGTCATGCTGATTGGAGTGGGAGGCTTTCTGGCAATGACGATCATGGCGATGTTCTTGCCCATGATATCCATTATAACGAATTTATCTGCTACTTAGGATATGATATGTTAATAATAACGTTATTAGTGTTGGTTTGTTATATATACCTCGGGTGGAAATTCCCGACAATCGCCTTAGTGACATCGCCGTTTGTTGCCGGCTCATTGACTTTGTTTGGAGTCGTAGATGGGAATACCGCAGTTGTGGTAATTGCGCCCGGCATATTCATAGTAACCATCATTGCCGTGCTGTTATCAAAACCAGAGCCTGGTGATGAACAATGGCCCCATGTATTTGCAAAATGGATTCTTATACTTTTCGTATTTTTTCTTCTATCAGTCACTCTGGGCGCAGCGTTTGGTCCTTTGGGCGTCAGCGGCATCGTGTTGGTTGTTATATTTTTCGGTTTGATCATAGCCTATGGTTTAACGTCACGTCTTGCGACCGACGCTTATGTTATTTCGACGATTGGTTCGATTATGCGACAGAATTTGCCACTGTCCATGGCGCTTGAGTCGGCGGCAGGTGGACGCGCAGATAAACGCTCAAGAATCCTGAATCAAATACAAAAATGGCTGGTCCAGGGTTACTCGTTGAGTGAGTCCATCAAGCGAGGCTATCCCAAATGTCCCGGTTATGCAGTGGCGATGATCGCTGCTGCAGAGCGAATTAATCAGCTTCCGCTTGCTATCCAGGCAATCGAAGCGGATATGGTAACTCAGGCCGACGAACGCAGAAAAATTCGACCGGTCCACCCGCTTTACCCGGTGATATTAATGGTCTTTATGTTCTTCATGTTGATGGGTGTCATGACGTTTGTCATTCCGTCGTATCAGACGGCTCTGATGGAAATGTTCGAGGGACCGATGCTTCCAGCGGCTACTCGATTTCTTATAGGAATTACAAGTTTTGCTGCATTTGAATTTGCGTGGGTGACCTGGCCTCTGCTAATACTTTTGGTTATTGCGATTATCCCTATTTCCATATATATCAAATTCAGGCCCCGCCGACCGCATAAACCTTATCTGCTTTCGCGAATTGGTGATTTTGTAAAATGGTATCTGCCTGTCTTGCACAACTTCGAGAAGAATTATTCGCTGGTACAGGTTGTTGAGCTTCTCCGGCTGTCGCTGAGCGCAGGTTGTTCCGTCAATGACGCGATTAAAAATACCCTCGGCTTGGATGTGAACAATCGCTTCAGAAAACGGCTGCAAAGATGGCTGGAAAAAGCTGAAAGAGGAGACAATATCGCCGCGGCGATAAGGGAGTCCAAATTAGGCTCTCCCCTGGCATGGGCGTTCGATGAAAAAGTGAATCAGGGCAATACCCTGATGATATTGAAGACACTTGAATCGTTCTATCGCTCAAATTACAGCTACTGTGTGAACCTTGCCAGGTTCATCATGTGGCCGTGCCTGATCCTTCTCATGGGTTTGATTGTAGGATTTGTCGTTTATGCGATATTTTCACCGAGTATTTTAATCATCGAAGCTTTATCGGGTAAGGTATTACCGTAATGTGCTAATATGGAGCAAAGTTATGTCACATAAAAAAAGAAGATCCGGCGGCTTCCTCTTTGCGGAGATAATGGTTGGCTTGACCGTTATGGCGATGCTTCTGGCCGGCGTAGCATTTTCACTGAATGGTATTGCCAGGTTCAATCACTACCAGTTGATCCGACAGCAATGTATTGCTGCGGCACAGGCGGAGCTTGACAGCTTCACCGCTACGGGCAAGCCGATCGAAGACGAAGATTTTAATCGAATTTGGCCTCAGCTCAAAGTGTCCGTCGAGAAATCCGCCGGGCAGGGACAATGGCAGGCGACAGAATTGGTAAAGGTAACCACGAGCGGCAAGTACTTGCGAAAGCAGGTAATAATTGAGATGTCCAGGTATATTGCGAGAGACGAACCTTTAGCCGAAGGGAATAGCATAAGCCATCCCTTCCGGGAGTGATAAAAATGCGTAAGGGCTTTACATTAGTAGAATTACTCATATTAGTCATCGTTCTTCCATTTGTGTTCCTTCTTTTCGATGGATTATTTAAAACGTTGATCAGCGAGATTCCAATGTCCGAACGCGTAATACAGGAAAACACAAGCCTGCTGAGTGTGCTCCAGGAGATACAGCAGGACATTGACCATGCAAAGAGTCTGCCGAAATCTTTTGCCGGGCAGATTGCGAGCGACCATGTTTTGTTGATCGAACTTTCAGATGGTGTAATCTGTTATAAGCTCGAAAATGGCCTAGTTATTCGGCAAAAGCTCACAGACACATCGCAAGGCAAAGCCGAAGAGCCAAGAATTTGGCCTATACCTCATGCGAGTGTTAAATGGAAAGTTTGGGAGAGAAATGGTCGGGGCTATGCTGTCGAGACCAACACTCACCTTGAGTATAGAAGGAGAGGCCAGTGGGTAAAGAAAATGGCACATTCGCATTTGTATTTTGTTAGCGCGCTCGGAAAGGAGCTGAGATAGCAATGAAAAAAACAAGACAAAACGGATTTGTGCTGATACTTGTTATCGTAGCGATTGTTGTTATCGGGATCCAGATGGCAGTTCTGGCCGATATTGCGAATACCCTGCAGTTCCAGTCACAACATGCTTATCTTAAGGCGTGTGAGAGAAACCTGCTGGCGAGCGGCCTGGTATGGGCTAAGGAAAATGCCCGGAAAAAAAGTAGCGAAATCTTTGATAGGACTTTACAATTGGATGTGAGCAAACTGAATATTCGTGATTCAGCTTTAGCTGTGACGGCAAATATTGCATCAGACGAAGAGGCGGAAGTTCAGATCTATACATCGTGCAGTCGCAGCAGACAGACTCTCAGAGAAACAGGTAAATACAGAATAGAATTACATGATCAGCAGGAAACAACTCTTAGAGCACGCTAAAGTCCAGCAGGCAAATGATATACATATTTGTGCCGGTGCTCCGGTACTTTTTCGTGTGGGGGGAAAACTGGTTCCGATTACGAAGGAGAAACTAACCGCCGAACAAAGCCGGGACATATCGCTGGAACTTCTTAACGAAGAACAACAGGCTGAGTTTAAGAAGAATCTTGATTATGATTTAATGCTGGCAGACGGCGCCGGCAGGTACCG
>JAFGPJ010000295.1 GCA_016936275.1 Sedimentisphaerales bacterium | reverse complement strand
TTCCGTTTACGAGGGCGGGATACGTGTGCCGTATATCGCCCGCTGGCCCGGCAGGATAAAAGCCGGCAGTACGAGCAACCATATATCGGCCTTCTGGGACTTTTTGCCGACCTGCTGCGAGCTGATAGGTGTAGAGCCGCCGCAGGATGTCGACGGTATTTCAATGCTGCCGACTCTACTAGGTCAAGACCAACGGCAGAAAAAACACGAATATTTGTACTGGGAATTGCGTGGTCAGCAGGCTATCCGCATGGGTAATTGGAAGGGTCTTCGACTTAAGCCCGATAGGAAGACAGAGCTTTATGATCTTGAAAACGATATCGCAGAGTCGAAGGATTTGGCTGATGAGAATCCTGAAATTGTAGCAAAGGTAGCTGAGATATTTAGAACCGGACGAACCGAATCGGAAGTTTTCCCCTTACCCAAGGTGAAATCCTAATCGGCATCTATAATTTGAAGCTTCGTAAAAAAAGACTGCCTTAGTGCGCTCCGTGTCTCAATGCCAGTGGCCCGGTCTCCAAATCCAGATCTCTCCACTCCGCCTTATGTGGCCCGACACCCACGCCGCACCTCTTCGGGCAGGTCTTGCCCAGTGCCCCCCTACCCACACCCATCTGCCTGACTGTACAACATAATGCCCCTCAATCCAAACATGAAACCTGCCCGGGCGCGCCGGACGGGCAGCAATCACCACCGGCGGTGGTGGCGGCGGCGGAAAACCAATTTCGATCTCCTGTACCTCAACGGCAACCGGCTCACCAGAGACAACAACGCAGCCAGTCACAACAACGACGCCAAAAAGACAAACGATATATAGAATATATTTCAGACCGTTCATAATCTACTGCTCCCTTCTTCGAAAACACGTATTGAATTCACTCTCAACGCCCTAATAATTCGATGCACCGAAGGATTTATTCGCCGAGTCATACCATATAGAACCTCTTTGTCCTTCATTTATTAAAGGCAGCTTGAGATATGAAAGTAACACATTTATTGATGGTATCTTCTTACCAACAGGATATGAAATTGATATCGAAAAGTAAGCTTGTAAATTATTTCCGGTGTTGAGGTCCGAATGGCCCACACACGTCAGGCGCACAAAAACAGCTCCTGCCAAGGAGGGAGACGCGACAAGAGCTGTCTGCAAGGAAAATAGCTTTTAGGTTCTTATCGGCAACATTCACAGCCAGGTTAATTATTACCCCGAAAAAAATTTGGTCCCTCAATGATAAACAAGCATCATATTACAGGAAAGGAAAGCAAGAATATCATTGTTATAAACACAGCTTATGCGTTACTATGTGTAATATAGGACTTAAACAAATTTATTATTTACAAAAAAGAAAGGTCGAGAGATGATTAGAACCAAATTATTAGTGTTGTTATTCGCAATATCAGCATTGTTCTGCACAGAAACATTCGCCAGAGAATATGAGGTTACTTCTCCCGACAAAAACCTCCGGCTGAAAATCGACATCGAGCAGAAGATACTTTACTCGCTCAGCCATAAATCCAGACAACTGCTCAAGCCGTCCCCGGTATCCCTGACGCTGGGTGGCAACAAAATTCTCGGCATAAATCCGGAAGCTGCAAATGTCAAACGCAGAAGCGTGAACGAGCAAATCATCCCGCCGGTCCGGATCAAGAGCAGGATCATTGCCGACAAGTTCAACGAAATATCCATCGAATTCAAAGGCGGATACGGACTTATCTGCAGAGCGTATGATGACGGCGCAGCTTATCGGTTTGTAACGGACATCGACGGTCAAATCGAGGCCGTTACCGAAGAAGCAACCTTCAATTTTACCGGCAATCACTCGATATATTTCCCCGAGGAGGAAAGCTTCCAGACACACTCGGAACGGGAATACAAATATCTCAAGCTCAGTGCGATTTCAGATAAGATGATGTGCTGTGTGCCGGCATTGGTCGAAGTACAGGATGGCCCGAAAGTTCTGATTACCGAGGCCGACCTGGAAGACTATCCGGGTCTGTACCTTCGCGGGGGCAACAATGAAAGTCTATACGGGAAGTTTCCCGCTTTTGCTTTGGCTGATAAGGCAAAGAACGACCGGGATGTTCCGGTGACAAAACGCGCCGATTTCATAGCGAAAACTACAGGCCGGCGAAACTTTCCCTGGCGTGTTTTAATAATCGCCGAAAAAGATGGCGACCTGATCGAAAGCCAAATGGTTTACAAGCTGGCCAAGCCTCTTCAATTAGACGATACCTCCTGGATAAAGCCGGGCAAGGTAGCCTGGGACTGGTGGAACTACAACAACCTCTACGGCGTGGATTTCAGAGCAGGAATCAATACCGAAACGTACAAATACTATATTGACTTCGCGGCCAAATACGGCATCGAATACATAATCCTCGACGAAGGCTGGTACGTGCTCGGCGACCTGACGAAGGTCGTCGACGGCATGGACATGGAAGAATTGTTCCGCTACGCCAAAAGCAAAAACGTCGGCATAATCCCCTGGGTCATCTGGAAGACGCTGGACGACCAGTTGGAAGTGGCGATGGACCAGTTCGAACGATGGGGCGCCAAGGGGCTAAAGGTTGACTTTATGCAGAGGGACGATCAGTTGATGGTAAACTTCTATCATAAAATCGCCAAAGAGACCGCCAAGCATCACATGCTTGTCGATTTTCACGGCTCGTACAAGCCGACGGGCCTGCGGCGCGCATATCCGAACGTTATAACCAGAGAAGGTGTTCGCGGGCTCGAAAACTGCAAATGGGGCGATGCCGCCAATCCGGGATATAATCTGACGATACCTTTTATTCGGATGGTTGCCGGGCCGATGGACTTTACGCCGGGTGCGATGATTAACGCCCAAAAGAACAATTTCAAACCTATCTTCAATCGGCCAATGAGCATGGGAACCCGATGCCACCAGTTGGCGATGTATGTGGTTTACGAAAGCCCGCTCCAGATGCTGGCCGACAGTCCTTCCAATTATCTCAGAGAGCCGGAATGTATGGAATTTCTCGCCAAGGTCCCGACTGTCTGGGACCAGACGAAGGTGCTGGATGCGAAGGTGGCCGATTACGTGCTGGTAGCTCGCAAGAACGGCGACGAATGGTACATCGGAGCCATGACCGACTGGACGGGTCGGGAGCTGACCATTGATTTCTCCTTCCTTGGGCCCGGCCAACACACAATCGACATTTATCAAGATGGCATTAACGCCGACCGCTTCGGCAACGATTATAAGAAAGAGACTAAGAAAGTCTCAGCCAGTGATAAAATTAAAATCAAGCTGGCTCCCGGG
>JAFGPJ010000033.1 GCA_016936275.1 Sedimentisphaerales bacterium | reverse complement strand
CTTTTGCCGGTATTAGCAGGGATTTCAGGCGCTAATTCAGCAGTATTTTGCTCTTTTGTTGCTTCTGTTGTGGATTTTGTCTCCGTAATCGTACTGGTTAATAAGGGAACCTTGTCTATATCTGTGCTGTTTCCTGTCCCGATCCGGATATTTTCTATGGGGATATTTTCAGATTTGCCGGGTATTCCGGCTTTAAGTCCGTTTTCATCATTGGATTGTGGGGGTAGTACAGTCTTGATTCCTGATTGGTTATTTTCGGTAACGTGAAGCAGTTTGATTTCGGCCGATTTTTCGGCATGTCCGGTAACGGGAGGGTGCTTGCCGTCCGATGCGTTAGTGATAATTTGGGCAAGCTGCGGACCGTCTTTCGACACAATTTTTGTGGCTGTTCCTTCGTTATTATGTTCTACAGACACAGAATTTCCAGCCAACCAGCTTTGTATCAAATTGTTTTGTTTGCTTGACTGCTTAATTGTGCCGGAAGTTTCGCTTTGCTCTTTGGGATCGGTTTTATTCTCAGCTTTCTCGCGATTTTCGGACTTTGTATCTTTGTGAGTCGATTGTATAAATTTATACGGAGATTTATTAACAGGCTCATCCCGGTCATCCCGGTTCTGAATTTCCTTGCTGACATTATCGGTCGTTGGCTTTTCAAGTCTGTCGAGCCGTGAATGTTTATCATCCAGGGCCTGGGAAAATTTTGAATCTTTATTGCCTGCATCAGGTTTTGATGGAATTGAGCTTAAGCATGTTGCCGGCGTAAAAGTATTTTCGTTTATTAATAAGTTGACATTCATATAGCAATACCTGTTAAGTCAATTAATATGAGCAATGGATGTGCCAGTATTCGAGGCGCAGAGACTATGTAGTGGTAAGTGCTTGTAAAAACAGCACTTAAAGGTATTGGAAATTTATTTATAGCTCTGTTTTTTTTCTGCAGGCTTTGGTAACGGAGGAATATTCCTAATTGATTAGGTGAGAATTTCCGGTTTGATTTTAGAGGGGGATTCATTTTTCTCATTTGGCCACAATAAAGACGTGAGTAAGAGAAGCTAACAGATGTTCAAATGTTGGGTCTGCATGTAAAAAAACACCCATGGTTGTATAAAATCCTGACATTATCTTTGCTGTCCGACTATGTATTTTTTTGTGCTAAACGCCTTTTTTTGTGCATAGCGGGGAATAACGTGCTGAAAATGGCCGGCAACAGGCATTTGGCACGAATATTGCTATTTTTAATAAGCAGGCATGGTTTGTGTATAGATATCTGGGGACTGTTGATGTCCAAGGCAGAAAATATATTAGATATTATCAACGCCGGCATAAAGGCTGAGACTCTTCGTCAGAAGGCAATAGCGAATAATATTGCCAATCTCGAAACTCCCGGATACCGCAGGATCGATGTTAAATTTGAAGAATTGCTTGCCAAGTGCCTTCGTTCGTCCGGGGAATTCGACCTTAGCGAGGTCGAGGCGGAAATTTACCGGCCTAAACAAACACCTCTGAAGCCGAACGGCAATGACGTCAATTTGGAAGCCGAAATAGGTCAGATGATAAAAAACACCCTTCGCCATAAGGCTTATATTCGACTGTTGAGTAAGAAATACAACCAAATTGATTTGGCAATGAACGTAACGTAGCTTTCCATTTTTGGTTTCTGGTGCTTTCGAGTCGAACCGGCATCGGAAATTAATGAGGAAAGGAAACAGAATAAATGGAAATTGACAATAGTTTTGGTCCTATTGATATAGCGATTTCGGGTATACGTGCGCAGAGCAGACAGATGAAAGAAATTTCGTCGAATGTTGCTAATGCCCGCACGTCCGATGCCGGTAATGGAGAGCCTTACCGCAGACATGAGGCAACATTCGCAACAGACGGCGATATGGGCGGCGTCGAAATAGATAAAATAGTCACGGATATGAGCGACTTTCTCAAGGTTTTGGATCCGGGCAATCCTATGGCGGATGAGAACGGATATGTCACTATGCCGAACGTCAGTTTACCAGTTGAGATGATAAATATGAATATTGCTACGAAGATGTATCAGGCAAATGTTGCTGTCTTGAAACGTTATCAACAAATAATTGAAACAACACTCGAGTTACTTCGATAAGTTAGGGAATAATTGATGGTCAATATAAATGCAAATGTAGCCGGGCCGCTTCAATCGATAAGACCCGGCGTCAGTCCGAACTGGCCCGGAATGCCGAAAGTCGGAAGTGCCGATGGCAAGGAATCGGGCTTTGCTAACACTATTAAGGCTGCCGGGGACTACATATCCAAGGTTGATGATCTTCAACAGTCATCTGATATGTCTATCAAGGATTTATTATCGGGCAAGAACGAGGATATTACCTCGGTGGTTTCCGCCGTGGCGAAGGCTGATATGAGTTTCAAGCTTCTTGTGGGCGTAAGAAACAAGCTGATTGAAGCGTACAAACAAACTATGAATATGCCGTTGTAATTGATTGCAGTCCGTTGAAAGATTATTCCAGCTTTCTTTGACCGGGAATAATCAAAATGCCAAGGGATTCTATGGGCTTTGTTCAAAAGATAAGGGCAATTTGGGGAAAGATAAGTCTGGTTCAGCGGGCTCTTCTTATTGCTATTGTTCTGACGTTCGTAATTGTCGGCGGCCTGCTTGTCCATTGGGCCCGCATGCCTGATATGAGAATGTTGTATAAGGACCTTGTACCGGAAGAAGCCTCTGAGATTACAGAAAAAATCAGTGAGCAGGGCATTGCATACGAATTGCGAAGCGGCGGGACAAGTATCTACGTTCCGAAAGAGAAGGTTTATCAGCTTCGTCTGGATATGGCAAAAGAAGGACTGCCGACGGGAGATCTGGGAGGGTATAAGATATTTGACAATGAGAAAATCGGAATAAGTCCGTTCGTTCAAAGCGTTAATCTCAAGCGGGCGCTGCAGGAAGAGCTTGCCAAGAGCATTCAGATGATCGAGGGCGTGAATCAGGCCCGGGTGCATATCGTAAGTTCCGAACAAACGCTTTTCACTTCTGAAGCGGGCAAGACGACCGCTTCTGTTGTTCTTAAACTGAGACCGGGTTACAGATTAAGCTCATTGAACATAGCTTCCATTACCCATTTAGTCTCCGGTAGTGTTGAGGGGCTGAGTTCAGAAAATGTAACTGTGATCGATAGCCAGGGCCGTCTTTTATCCAGCGAGTCGGACCAAACCATGGCTGGCGGGGCCGGCACCGTTCAGGATTACAGAGAAAGGGTGGAGCAGAATCTGGAAGACAAGGTTGAGGAGATGCTGACCGCCGTTCTGGGACCCGGCCGGGCAAAAGTCAGGATTCATGCTGTTGTTGATATGAACAGCGTTAGTACTATTACGGAAAAATTAGAGCCAAAGGGAGTTGTTACGAAGGAAGAGATTACAAATAATTCCGAAACCGGCGCCGGCAGTGAAGCGGCAGGGGGCCAGACTACACCGGGCAGCGTAAAAAAGGATGAAACAATTACAACCGAATACGAGGTAGGCAAGACTAAAAAGCAGGAAGTCATATTACCCGGCGAAATAAAATCTCTGTCGGTCGCTGCCGTTGTTGATTTGTCGCCCCCCGATGCGAATGAAACCAACTCCGGCGGACAGGTTGCTAATGTGATGGATCCTAATGATGTGGAAAAACTCATTGAGAATGCCCTCGGTTTGGATCTTTCAGGAGGGGATTCTCTTAAAGTGGTAGTTGCCAGGTTTCATCAGCCGGTTAAAACATTGCTGGACGAAGAACTATCGGCCGGACTTGATTTCATAGCAATAGCACGGCAGGCTTCGTTGGGAATTATGGCTGTGTGTGCCCTGCTTGTTCTTCGCATGTTCAGAGGAGCAAAGAAAAAAGTTAAAATGGAAGCTGTACCTGAGCAGCTTCCCGGAGGCGGGATGGCCGGTGGTCTCCTTCCCGAAGCGGCGGGAGGATCGGAGCCGCTTGTATTGCGCCGACAGATAGCCAGTGCTTTGGAGAATGATCCGGAACGTGTCAAACAATTATTTACCAGTTGGATCGAAGAAAAAGGGGGGTAAATAATTGGCATTGACAGGTAAACAAAAAGCTGCAATGTTATTGATGAGTCTGGATGCAGCCACTGCTGCGGAGATGGTAAAGGGTCTCGATGCCGAGGTTGCCCGGGAATTGGCGGTGGAATTGGCGTATCTGGACGCCGCTGATATTAAAAACAGCGGCAAGAGCAACAAAATTGTGCGGCAGTTCTACCATTCGTTGAAGGCGGGGGAGACATTTCAGCTCAATGGTTTTCTCGTTGAGGTGTTGAAAAGTACGGTAGGCCATGATAGGGCCGGGCAAATTCAGGCCCAGATACAACAAATCTTGTGCAATCCTGATCCTTTCATAACAATTGGTTCCGTTGATTCGCAAACCTTGGCTTTGTTTCTTGCATATGAGCATCCTGAAACCATTGCTGTAATCTTATCGGGATTTTCGACGGAAAAGATGATGGAGGTGCTTAACTTTTTGGATGGAGGCACCAGGGTAAGTGTTGTCGGCAGGATGAACAGTTGCAGGAAGATGACGGCAGAAGCAAAGGCAACAATTGCAGAAGCGGTTTGTGAACGTCTTGAAGCTGTCGCCGATAGCAGGGCTGTTAAGTTTTTACCGTCTTGGCCTGAACAGTCTTTGAGAAAAATAGCTGTGATAGTGCGCCACTTCGATGGAGGTATTCGGGACGGCCTGCTTCGTGCAATCTACAGCAAAGACAGCCGGGCAGGTGAAATGATTGTCGAATTAATGGTAATTTGGGCGGACATACCACACGTGACTGACGAATCACTGCAAAAGGTTTTGAGAGGATTTGATGCAAAAAAACTGGCATTAGCGTTACACAAGGCGGATGAAGCGATTATACAAAAAATAAAGTCGAATCTCTCTGAGCAGGCCGTTGCTGTTTTAAATGAGCAAGCTTCACTTATGCCGGCTCCCGGGAATAAGGATATTGAGGATGCCAGAGGCCGGATTGTCCGGATTTTGCGCGAAATGAATGAGAGAGGAGAGCTTGCATTTATCGAAGAATGATACGATCTCAGATGACAGCCAATATTGACGAATTTAGAGAAAAATAAGCCGAACTTTTTGTTGAAGTAAATAATGTTAAATCAGAAATATCAGTTTATGAATGGGGAAACCAGGACTGTTCCGGAACTATCCGTGAAGAAGCTTACTCTCAAAGTTGCCTATGACGATTTCCCGTATAAACAGAGATCGCAAACTGACTGGGGCTTTGCCGTATTTATAACCGGCGCCGAGAAAACCATTCTCTTCGATGTAGGCGGCCGTTATTTGTTCGATAGAATGCGAAGATTAAAAATAAAACCCGACGACGTGGATATAGTGGTTCTCTCGCATATTCACGGTGACCGCCTCTGCGAATTGAACGTCTTTCTCCAGCATAACTCTGACGTTACTGTGTTTATGCCGGCTTCTTTGCCAAAAGAGTTCAAGGATAGTATGCGTGACTACGGAGCAGAAATAATTGGTGTCAAAGAGTCTCTGCAAATTTGTGAAAATGTCTATTCGACCGGCGAGCTTGGGAAAGAGATTAAAGAACATTCCTTAATTATCAGGACAAATAGGGGCCTGGTCCTGATTACCAGTTGTGCGCACCGGGGCATCGTAAATGTTGTCAGTACAGCAAGAGAATTGATACGAGGTCGTGTTTTT
>JAFGPJ010000294.1 GCA_016936275.1 Sedimentisphaerales bacterium | reverse complement strand
TTGCTTTATATGGGAATCGAAAGGTACCTGCTCGCTTCGGCACTGAATGTGGTAATTGCTCAGAGACTCGTCAGAAGAATATGCGAGCATTGTAAAGAGCCGATAACATTGAATGATGAAGTTATCAAACATTTGGGGCTTAGCAAAGAGCAAGTCGAGAACTCGGTGTTCTATCAAGGTCGAGGATGTCCGGCTTGCGGAGAAACCGGTTATCTGGGCAGATTACCCATATTCGAGTTCCTGGATGTTGACAACGATATCAGCCAGAAGATTATTGCCAGCGCTACCGAATCTCAGATCAGGGAGGCATCGCGCAAGAAAGGTTATGGCGGCCTGCTCGAGAGCGGCGTTAGCAAGGTATTGCAGGGTTTAACAACCGCAGAAGAGGTCATAAGGATAGCTTATACCGACAAAGGGTAATAGCTCTAAGAACGAAAAGAATAGTGTACTTTTATAGAAGGTTATACAAATGAAAAACTATGGGTATGTCGCTCGTGATTTGGCTGGGGTACAGAAAAAGGGAGTAGCACAAGCGGCTAACTCAAATGAGGTTCTTAATCAGCTTCGTGAACAGGGGCTTACGCCTATCTCTGTTAAGGAAGCAACCCAAAAGGGTGCCCCAAAAGTCCGGCATAAAGGCCGTCGTAAAAGCATCAAATCGGCGGACCTGGCGGCACTTTGCTGGCAGTTGTCAACAATGCTCGAAGGTGGAATTCCCATTACTACGGCCTTAGACATCATCGGTGAAGACACAGACAATGCGCAGCTACAAAATATTCTCAAGCAGATATCGGAAAAGGTCAGAAAAGGTCAGCCCGTCTCGGAATGCGTCGCGGAATACCCGAAGGTTTTCAACCGGCTCTCCTGTGCCATGATCCTGGCCGGCGAGACCGGCGGTAATATTGCAAAGGCAATAGGCAAGCTGGCGGAGTACTTTGAGAACCGTGACAAGCTCGCGAAAAAAGTCAAAGGCGCAATGGCTTATCCTCTCTTCGTGCTCACATTTATTGTCATAATCGTCATATTCATAATGGCTTTCATTGTTCCCCGATTCCGAAAGATATTCGACCAGATCGGCGGGACACTGCCCGCTTTTACCCGTGGCTTTATGGGATTTTATGATTTTCTGCATTACAATCTTTTGTATATTATCGGATTTGTCATTGTCACGATAGTGCTTGCAAGCCTCTTTTCCAAGACCAAAAAAGGCCACCTTTTATTCAGCAAACTTTCACTGACCATACCACTGTTCGGAAAGATATTAAGCCAGGCCTTCGTTGCGACTTTTTGCAGGACGACATCAACCTTGCTTGCTTCAGGTGTTTCCGTGCTCGAGGCGTTTAATATTCTAACGGGTATGACCGATAACGATATCATCAAAACGGCCATCACCCAGACAAGAGAAAATATTGTCGGCGGCTCGAACATTTCACTGAGCATGAGCTCGGCCGGCTTTTTCCCGAATATGGTTATAAAAATGATACAGGTCGGCGAAGAAAGTGGTTCGATGCCCGAAGTGCTCGAGAAGACCAGCGAGCATTATGAACGCAAGGTCGATACAACGGTTACTACGCTGTTGAGTCTTCTTGAGCCGATCATGATTATATCAGTTGGTGCGATTGTATCGGTTGTCGTGATTGCACTATATCTGCCGATTTTCACAATGTCGGACATGTAGGAGGCATATAAGTCATTATCGGTTCTAAGATGGTGAAGAGGAAATTTCGAATCAATAGTGAAGTTGTTTAGTGAAATAGCCGAATGGGATAAAGACCAAGTGACGCGCTTGGCGCCCAATTTTTTAAACTTTTTTGGAGAGATGAAAATGAAAAGCAGAAAAGGTTTTACACTGGTGGAGCTGATGGTGGTGATTCTCATCGTCGGCATCCTGGCCGCAGTAGCGATTCCGCTGATGCAGGGCCGCATCAATAAGGCCAAGTGGTCGGAAGCAAACGCCACGGCCGGCACGATCCGTACGGCCATTCGTGCCTATGCAGCAGAGACAAGCGTTGCCACAGCTTCAGGTCTTGTCGGTAATGCACTCGATGATGGGGCAACACAGACTGCCCTTGGCTTCAGCGCAACAGATCTGGACGGTACCTATTTTTCTCCCGGCGATTACAGTATCACCGCTGTGAATGCTTCGGGTATCGCCGAAATTACGGTTGCTAACGGCACCAAAGCCGACGCACCGACTGACGGCCCGTATCTGCTGCGTGTGGATGGTTCCTGGGGTCCGTAAGAACAGGTCCTGATTAGTTAGTCGGGATATGGAAGTCGCCCTTGTGGTAAGCCTGCATCCTGGAAAGTCGATTTCTCCTTTATGGATATCATATAGGACGTTAAAGGGCGAAAAGCGGGTGCGGAGGAACGCTTGGCAACACAGGTTTGCTGCGGCGCTGACTTTCAGCGAAAACTATGGTGGCTATGGTCGTCCCGACCATAGCCACTTTCGAGTTAAAAGCACCTGCGATTCCATAACAGAGAAGCAATTTTATTTCGTACAGAATTTCCTGTTCAGACTCCAATTTGCTTCAAAGATACGGAGAAATAAATATCCGATAAAAAGCGCAAGTATTGCGTTCTCGCACTGAATCAAGTCGAAGCCGACATGAGTGATGCGGGACTAAAAGGGATTTTTCTCAAGTAAATAATTATTTATTTGTTTAGATGGTTTTTTGTAGTACATTTTAAATAGAATACGTCAAGAAAGCGGAAGGAATTTTCGCGGCTCAGTTTCTTACTTTGGATTTATTACAGCAACGCAATCACTTTGCTTTATTATCAAAAATTCAGGGGCACAGAAGCCCTGTCGTATGGAAAATTATGGAGAGAAAGGATGCAGACGATTATGTCTATTAAGCGACGCAAATTTGCATCGGGTGTTACTCTGGTTGAGGTGATCGCGGCTACGGCGGTTTTTACCATAGTCAGTACAGGAGCGATAAGCTATCAATATCATGCGTCCAAAAGCGCCAGGATAGCGCAGGCCCAAATCACCGCCACATGCACGGCACAATTGCTGCTGGAGGACTGGATGAGCACCGGCGGTACCCAGGACTATGACCCGTCCAAGCTGAAAATGGGCTTTTCAACCGCTTCAGCCATTCCTGCCGACTTTACTCAGGAAGGAGGATTGGGCAGCGCGCTTAATGAGGCCGTGTATGCTATTACGATAGATGAGCTGCCTATGCTGGTTATGCTTACAAAGAGAGACGTTGCTCAGGATACCTCTGGGGTAATACTCCGGCAGCTCGGTGTTATCGTTGAATTCGGGACCATTTCAGATGATACAGATGCCGATTGGTTGGAGAATATTCCACCTGTTATTCTCAGCACATACGTCCGGGCCGATGCATCAGGAGGCTAACAGCGTAAAAAGGTGAGACGTCAAGTGTAATGTAAATTTTGCCAAGATATACAGGATACGAGATACCAAAATGCGAAATCGAAGATGCAAATTCCGTTCCGGTCTGACTTTGGTTGAGCTGGTTATTGCCATGACAATTAACTTATTGGTTGTACTTGCGGTCGGGGCTTTGTTGGTCGGCGGCAATCGGGCCTGGCAGAATACTTATAATTCGGCCAACAAGAAGTTAAAACAGGATGCCCTGGCTACGACAGTAGCTTTCGGAAGTGTGGGGAGAAAGGCCAACCGTCTGAACTACACAATCTATAAAAAAGAGGATGGAAGTTATGTCCCTGCGCTGCCGATAACAGCAGACCCGGAGGAAGTAGTATCAGGCGATGCAGTGGAATTCAGATATTGGGACGTCCTTCTTGACGAAAAGGATAGTCACCAGTTGATGGATGTTACAAAGACGGCAACAGCTTATGCCTTTTTTTATCTTGATGGTGACCAGTTGAAGCTTGACTATGGTCCGTATCCGCCCGGGGCCGTGCCGGTCGGCGGCGGCAGCAAGAACAGCTCCGGTGTAATAACAAAAGTTCTTCTTGCTGAAAATGTGTCCGTAGATAAGGATTCCGGACTCGGTGCTTTTAGCCACACAACCGTAGGCGGCAAGGGTCAGGGAAGCGTTCGGGTAAACATTATACTGACCGATCCCGAAGATGGTGAAACTATCCGCGTGGCGACCGCCACGTTAATGCGAAATATTTGGCCGAGGTGAAGTATGGGGCGCATCCCGCGAAGCGCAAAAGCGTGAAGTGAGATGCGAAAAGACAGATGAGAAGTACCAGATATCAGAACGGCTCAGCCCTTCTTATTGTCATTGTATCATTAATTGTCCTGGCGATTCTGGGCTCAGGCATGTTGACCGTGGCCTACGGAGTAAGACACAAGGCCATCAGGCTGAAAAACGAAACGGTCTCGATGCTCGCTGCTGAGGCCGGCTACGAGCAGGCTGTCTTCTGGATGAGCCAGCAGCCGGATATGCTCAGCGCACTGCAGGACGCTGTGCCGGGAACGACCGGCGCAATCAATTTTCCGGATGGAGATTGTACTTATCA
>JAFGPJ010000293.1 GCA_016936275.1 Sedimentisphaerales bacterium | reverse complement strand
TTCCGAGCGATCTACGAAAAGTACGCCGGGGATATGCTGACGTTGGCAGGCAACCTGTTGGACGACAAGGTCGGCGCCGAAGACATTGTTCAGGATGTCTTTATCAAGCTTGTCGAGTCTGTTGGAACGTTCCGCCTAACGGGAAGTCTGAAAAGCTATTTGGCAACTTGTGTCGCAAATCACTCGCGTGATTACATCCGCAGAAGAATTCGTCAGCGAAACGCTATCACAAAGCAGGCGGAAAAAACGCCGGCCGAGACTAAAAGTACGATTCACCTGGCGATAAACAGCGAACAATTTCGGAAATTGTCTGTTGCAATGAGCGAGCTTCCGTACGAGCAGCGAGAGGTCATCGCCCTTCGCATCCACGGCAACCTGAGATTTCGACAGATAGCCGAATTGCAAAATGTTTCAACTAAAACAGTTCAAAGCCGGTACCGCTACGGACTGGATAAGCTGCGGTCAACCCTGAACGGCGAGGTGAAAAAATGAGACCGTCCGAAAATATTGAAAAGTTAATCAAGAAACTAAATTACGAAACCAGCGCCGAAACGCACGACAGGGTCCTTGGCAATGTCCTCCTGGCGCTGGACAAAAAAGCAAAGCAAAAAGCAGGCGCGATGGCGCCTGATCTATGGAGAATGATTATGAAAACGAAGATTACCAAATTGGCCGCCGCTGCAGTAATAATCGCAGCAGTGCTTGTCGGGATACTTCAACTGGACGGTAATGGAGCAAACGCAGTCTATGCAGGCGTTGTCGAACAGCTCCAGTACGCCCGCACAATGACTTACAGCATCGTGACACACACGCCTGTCGAAAGTATGCCGACTCTGCGGCAACAGATGGCATTTAAAGAACCGGGACTAATGCGAACAACAACCGCAGACGGCCACATAACTGTTATCGATTGGAACCAGAACAAAGGTATGACCCTCTGGCCGCCGAAGAGAGAGTATATCGACTTCAAGGCGTCGAACTATCAGCACGATCCGGCCCAGGATCCTTTCATGGTCGTTGAAAAACTACGAACGCTTCCCTCCGAGGCGGACGAGGTACTTGGAGAAAAAGAAATAGACGGCAGATTGCTCCAGGGTTTTCGTGTCACTCAAGGAGATATGATTAATACCGCCTGGATCGACTCACAAACGGAACAGCTTGTCCGCGTGGAAATAGAGTACACAAGCTCTCCGGGCATGAACACGATTATGACCGATTTTCAGTTCAATGTCGAGCTCGATGATTCGCTATTCAGCCTAACGCCAACAGAGGGCTACACCCGTATGGAAGTCCAGGCGGATGTTTCCACGGTCACTGAACATGACCTGATAACATACCTGCAAATGTGGTCCACCTGGACCAAAGACGGCACGTTCCCGCCGACATTCAATCCTATACAATTGCCGAAGGTTACTGCTGAGATGATAAAAGAAGGCAAGTTCGGCGAGGACGAAACCTCACAGCTTCAGCGACAAGCCGAAGCAATGCAGATGTATCGGGGCATAATGTTCGTGACACAACTACCTGCCGAAAGTAACTGGCGCTATGCCGGGGAGAATGTAAAGTATGGCGACACTGAAACACCAATCTTCTGGTATCAGCCAACTGGCTCGCAGACTTTCCGTGTCATCTACGGCGATCTGAACATCAGGGACATAGCACCGGAAAATCTGCCTCAATGAATCTTTTGAGCAAGTGATATAAAAAGCCGGGCCAATCCGGCTCGGCTTTTCCTTTTGTTTATAGCACAAACAGTTAGACTATTTACTGGGCAAGCTTCCGTAGTAAGGATAGTTGTCAAAGGCATCGCCTTTGCCTAAAACTCGTGGGTCTTTGGTGGCCTTTAATTCAGCCATCAAAGCATCGGCGAGCTTTGTTTTGATCTCGGTGTATTCAAACTTATCGGCAACATTGTTCAACTGGCTGGGATCCCTTTGCAGGTCGTACAGTTCCTCAGCCGGACGCTTTGCAAAGGCCAAATCAAACAATCTCTTGCCCTTCGGATCGTCGCGATACTTAAGGATATACGACTTTGTTGGCCCTCCGTCAACATCAGCATAACCATAATGCGTGCCGCGCGGATGGGCAACATCTATATCTATTGCTTGTGAGTAGCCCTTTGGAGCACCGCCAGGCCAACGCTCGGGCTTGAAGTTGCGGATATACAGAAAATCATGAGTCCGTATTGCCCTCATCGGATAGCCCCCCGTGCCGGTCTCCTGGCAGACCACGTGACGTTCCTTGCCCGTAAGGACGTGGTCTCGCTTCGGGTCCACCCGGCCGGATTTGCCCGAGCGCAGAATATCCAGGAAACTGCGTGCAGTCATTTCCTCAGGCGGCTTCAAACCGGCTGCTTCCAGAAACGTGGGAGCCAAGTCCGCCAGGCTGATGAAATCCTCGACTACCCGGCCTCTTTTGACTGCGGCGGGCCAGCAAACCGCCAGCGGGACATGCGTTCCCGTATCATATAGATTGCTCTTGCAACGAGGAAACGGCAGCCCATTATCGCCGGAGATGACTACCAGCGTATTGTCAAGGTCGCCGTTGTCTTCGAGCATTTCCAGCAACTCGCCGACTTCGGTATCGAAACGCTGGACCTCCCAGTAGTAGTCACATATATCGGTGCGGACTTCTTCGCTGTCCGGCAAACACGCCGGGACTTCGACATCCTGGAGTTTCATGCCGCTCTTTATACCGGACTGCCATTCATACGCCCTATGAGGATCGGTGCTGCCGAACCAGAAACAAAACGGCTTGTCTTCGGGCCGGGCATCCAGAAACTGTCGGAAGTCCTTATATCTCGGCCCAGCGGGATTTCGCTTTCGCCCGCCCGGCTCATCCCGACCGGGACCCCACCCCTTTCGAGTATAACCAACGTAATAGCCAGCTTCTTCCAGCAAATCCGGATAGACCGGGAATTTCGCCGGCAGTGTGCTGTGGAGGTTTCCACCTTCTTCCAGGCGCCAGTGCCACTGGCCGGTGAGCATGGCGCCCCTTGACGGTGTGCACGACGGCGCAGAAACAAACGCATTCTCGAACAGCACGCCCTGCCGAGCCGCCCTATCGAACGTCGGCGTCTTGACGACTTTGTCGCCGGCAATGCTCGCATGAGGCCAGGACCAGTCATCGGCCAGACAAAAAAGAATATTCGGGCGTTTCTTTAAAATCTCGCTCCCAAATGATCCGAAGGTATTCGCACATCCGGCAAAAGCCAGTGATGCAGCACTGAATCCTATTTCCTTCAAAAAATTGCGGCGTGAATTAAATAAATTACTCATATTTGTTCTCCTGTCTTTTTAGTATGGACAATGCAGTACGATGCTAAGTGTTAAGTTTAGTTATCTGAAGCTGAAGCATTTTTCGAGTTTGACCGGTAATTTTTGACTGCTCACTTATTCGAACGGGCCAGACCCAGATTATCTTTTCACTATCGGCGACCACAAGCACGTCTCTGCGAATCCCATGCGGGACCCGCTGGGCGGTCAGGAACTTGCCGAGCTTCTTTTCGGCACTTTGCCCAAGGGGAATAAATCTGTCACCGATGCGGCGAGGGCGAACCACCAGCGGCAGCTTAATCTCCTCCAGATCAAACCATTCAACCGATTCGGTTTTGGCGGCCTTGAATTTTTCAAAATCAGCTTCATTCTTGTCAGAAACATTCGCATATATTAAAAAATTTTCAAATGTTGTTTGTCCGGGAATTTCAATTGTTACAGATGCAGCATGGGCAAACTCGTGCCTTAGGTACGAGTTGCCCATGCTACAATTCGAAAAAACCAAATTTCCATATTCACGTTGAACAACGAATCCGCCCGGCAATTCAATCTCTCTGCCGGTGACGTTTTGCTTTGCCAATTGCAATATACCTTCATAATGCCGCTGCGTTACATATCTTTCACCACAAGCGATATTGATTAAACTACGCCGAATCAGCTCGACCTTAATCGGCTGTGGTTCGTTCAGAAACAGTTTCAAGTCCAGCACGGCTTTATTTTCATCGCAATCAGCCATGTCAGGCCACAGCTCATCGGCTCGCTCGCAAACAATGCCGTGGTACCTTCTGGCCGACATAGCCAGTTGTGATAATAACTCGGCGACTGAAATGGTGCAGTCTTGCTGCAATGCCGGAATTAATCGATGCCGGATGTAGTTACGCTTGTACGTACAATCGGCATTCGTACGGTCCAATCGCCAATTCAGATTTCGCTGCTGCAGATACTTTACAATCTCATCGCGGCTGAAGCAAAGCAAGGGTCTGACAAATTTGATTCCATCGGCAAAGACGCGCTCCGGCCAGATGCCGGCAAGACCGCGAAAGCCCGTGCCGCGGCTCAGCCGCTGGATGATGGTCTCGGCATTGTCGTTTTTTTGATGTGCCGTCGCGATGAGATTGCAATTGCCGGCCTTCGCAATATCGATTAAGGCCCTCATCCGCAATTGGCGTGCGGCTGTTTCAATCGACAGCTTATGAAGACGGGCAAATCCGCGTACGTCTGTTCGCCTCGTCGTCACGACCAACTTCAACTTCGCTGCCTGCGCGATTACAAACTCTTCGTCCCGGTTCGCCTCAGCCGCCCTTAGCTGATGATTTATATGAGCACAAAGCAACTCAGCATCGAAAAAGTTCTCAGCCTTGAGCGTATGTAACGAATACATAAGAGCTATTGAATCTGCCCCACCTGAAACGGCCAGCAGGACTTTTTCCGCTGAGCCCAAAAGCTCGTTTGTATTAATAAAATCGGCCAGCTTTTTCTCGAATTCGAGCAACATTTCTCCGGCACAAAAAAAGGGCCTGATATCCAACCAGGCCCGAGATCGCACTGTAAGTAAACTTTATCCCAATATTTCTTTCAAGGTTATCCCTCGTCGAGTTTCTGCAACTCCCTTATCCGTCTTTCTGCATATTCTTTCCATTCCCTATACTTGTCAAACTGACCTTCGATTTTGACAGCCTGTTGATAAAGCTGGAGCGCCTCGGCGTTGCGGTGCAGTCTTTGATCCAGAATACGTGCCGCCCTGAACCTCGCCGGGTGAGGCGTCTCAGGATCCCACTGGAAGGTCCTTTTGAAATACAAAAGCGCTATCGTGTAATCCTTAAAATATTCATATATGACACCGGCATTATACGCCGCATCGTCAATCTTGTCGCTGGCAGGATATTTCCTTATCACTTCGTTGTATTTCTCAAGAGCCAAACGTAACTGATTTTCATTCTTAAGAATGGGCAGCTTGCCGGCCTCCTTATCTATCTGCTCAGCTTCATAATACAGATCATCCGCCTCAGGAATTGAAGCACTGACTTTTAGATCTGGGGGGGCCACGTTCGCCTCGATAATGTAGTTATATTTCGGCATGGTATTCAACGCAGCCAATTCTTTCTGCGCCCACTCAAGTTTCAAATTGTTGCCGGTCCGCATGTAATATCCAGCCAGAAGTTCAAGGCCCTGTCGATAGGCCTGCCGATTGACCGCCATCTTTTCGACAAGATCGACTTCACTCGCATCAGCGATTTGAACAGCGGTGGCGGGGCCGAGCGCTTGCCTCCTACCTTGTGGTACAAGTTGGCCCCTGCCCTTGTCGACACCCTGACAACCAACCAGCACGCTCAACAGTACTATAACTATCCCTGTACAAACTCTTCTCGCCATAATGGCCTCCTTTCAATCTTATAAACAAATCCAATCCTAATAGTCAATTACCAATTATCAAGTCAAAACCTGTTCGTCAAGAATAAACAAAAAAATATTAAACCAAGAACCTGCTGGGTATTCTAATGGCAATGGCCAAAAAATTCTACAACTTTTAATTTAATAATTCCCATAAACGCTCAAATCCATAGTTAAAAAGCTGTATTTTGCCAAATTCTCACAAAGAATTCAAAAATCGAAGGTTCAAATCGATTAAAAACATCGTTTCATTTATACCGATAAATCCGCACCTGAAATCCTCCCCGTTGCTTCTATAAATTCCAGCTAAGGGTAAACAAATGCCGAGACATCGTAGTATAGGACTATACGAGCAGAAATGCACATTTTGTGCATAAAAAGTCCATAAAAGTCAACAAAAAGCTTTGACACAGGCCGCCAATTCAGGTATAATAGTATTTTGGTAATCTCGGTGATATGACCGTGAGGAGGTCATCTTAATATCGTCGATTTAGTTCGTTTTTTAAGTCAATCCGAGTCTTTTCCCGGATTGGCAGGAAGAGTTTATTGCGAAATAATTTTGGAAACAGGATTATGAAAGCGAACCGTTTAATCTTAACTATTCTCATGATGACTTGCTGTTTACTCCTCCAGGCCGGCTGTGAAGAAGAAACCACAGCGCCGCGACAAGAGCTGAGCGCCGACTGGTTCCGACAGTTCGACCAAATACAGCAGTCGAGCAGCCCGATAACTACCCCTCGCTCTCGTTTCCAAGGAAGAGCACCAAAACTTGAATTTGAAAAATTAGAGCATGATTTCGGCAATGTCGGCCCCGGCACGAATAATCTCTGCGAATTTAGATTTACGAACGCCGGAAACGGCAC
>JAFGPJ010000292.1 GCA_016936275.1 Sedimentisphaerales bacterium | reverse complement strand
GTCCGGCCGAGTGGCGGAATGGCAGACGCTGGGGACTTAAAATCCCCTGCCCGTTAGGGCGTGTGGGTTCGACTCCCACCTCGGCTAATTATTTTTGATTTACGATTTACGATTGAAGCCCACCTTGTGGTGATAGCGACAATCATAAATATTTATTTGGAGAAAATGATGGCCAATAAGACACCTAAACTTGTAGATGTAGCAAAACCTAACTTATATCGTGAAATGTTCCCATATAACGAATTTCCGGCGGTGGTATTCGACAATAAGAAAATCAAATACGAGATCCCGGAACAAATCTGGATTACCGATACCACGTTCCGCGACGGCCAGCAGGCAAGGCCGCCTTACAAACCCGAGCAAATCCTGAGGATTTTCGACTTATTGCACCAAATCGACGGCGGGACCGGCCTGATTCGGCAATGCGAATTCTTTCTGTATTCGGATCGCGACAGAGAAGCAGTCGTGCTCTGCAAAGAGCGAAATTATAAGTATCCCGAGGTTACCGGCTGGATCAGGGCCGTGGCGGCTGATTTTAAGTTAGTCTCACAGATGGGGCTGGCCGAAACAGGCATCCTGACCTCGGCGAGCGATTATCATATATTCCTGAAGCTGCGAAAGACGCGGTCACAGGCGATGACCGGGTATCTCGATATTGCCAGAGCTGCTTTGGACAGCGGCGTGATTCCACGCTGCCACTTCGAGGACATAACACGGGCCGACTACGATGGTTTCGTGCTGCCTTTTGCCGCTGAATTGATGAAGCTTGCCGAAGAGTACGACAAGCCGGTCAAAATTCGTCTTTGCGATACACTGGGATTCGGCATTCCCTGGGCCGGCGTTGCCCTGCCGCGAAGCGTTCCGAAACTCATCCAGGGTTTAAGGCAGATCGGTGTCCCTTCCGAGTGGCTCGAATGGCACGGCCATAACGATTTACATAAGGTTCAGGTGAACGCCGCGACGGCGTGGCTCTACGGCTGCAGCGCCGCCAATGCGGCGATATTCGGCAATGGCGAACGGACGGGCAATCCGCCGCTCGAAGCGCTGGTTGTCGAGCATGCTCAACTCAAAGGAATGACAAAGGGCGTTAACTACGGAGCGATCACGGAACTGGCCGAGTACGCACGAAAAGAGTTAGCTCTTGAGATTCCGCGGAACTATCCGCTCGTCGGAAAGGATTTCAACGTGACACGGGCCGGCATTCACGCGGACGGCCTGTTGAAAAACGAGGAAATATATAACTGCTTCGACACACAAAAGCTGCTCAATCGTCCAATCGACGTGGCGATCACCGATAAAACCGGGGCGGCGGGAATCAAGCACTGGATCGAGGCCAGATTCGAGATTGAAATCCCAAAGCACGACCCGCGAGTTACCTGGATCAAAGATCAAATCGACGCCGAGTACGCAGCGGATAGAGTATCGAGTATCTCGGACGAGGAAATGTACCAGTGGGTGCGGGATGCCTTCGGCAGCGATGTACCGAAAGAAAAATCCGGTAGTACATTGTAATCGGTGCACAGTTCGTCGATGAACAGCGAACAATGAACCAAGAACAACGAACAATGAACAATCAAATTAAAGCGGTTTTGTTCGACCTCGGCGAAACTTTACTGGACTTTGGTAAAGTCAAGACAACTCGGCTATTCCGGCAGGGGGCGAGATTATCCTACGATTTCCTCAAAAGCTGCGGCCAGCCGGTCGGCAACTTCGAATATTACTGCTGGAGCAATCTGATTGCTCTGCGCTTTCGACACTTAATTTCCAACATCACGAGAAAGGACATTAATTCATCGGCGCTGTTACGGGGGCTCGGCACAAAAAAAGGCATAAAACTCGATACGCAGCAGTGGCGGCACTTTGCATGGCTCTGGTATGAGCCTCTGAGCAAAATCGCCACGACCGAACCGAAAATAAAGGATACTTTAATCTCGCTTAAAGGACTGGGCCTGAAGCTCGGCATTCTCTCCAACACATTTGTAAACGCGCATTCTTTGGAGCAGCATCTAAAGCAACTGGGCCTGCTGGATTTCTTTTCGGTCAGAATGTATTCGTACCAGTTTGATTTTCGTAAGCCTGATTTACGAATCTTCAAAATCGCCGCCGAGCGTATAAGTGAAGCGGCCGAAAACATCCTATACGTCGGAGACCGTATCGATACTGACATTGAACCGGCGCTGAAAATTGGAATGCAACCGGTCTTAAAAGCCGCCTACACCAATGCCGGAAAAACACCACCCAATGGAGCCTGGAAAATAGCCCACCTCTCTGAGCTGCCCGCCCTGATAAATAAAATCAACGCATAAAAAAGCCGGGCTCAATTCTTGAACCCGGCTAAAGAATTTCATACGTACTTTTACGATTGAATCAATCGCCCAGTCTGACGAAATACATCCCTGCAATTATTGTGATAAATCTGCTATTCGTAGACAACTTTGACACCTTCGGGTATTTCGAAATCGAATAATCCCTGCGGTATCTCTACATTATATTCGAAGCGATCTACGATTTTGACTCCCTGGCCATGTGCTGACTTAAGTGTTTCAGTATTAATCGGCAATTTCGTTTTTGGGTCAACATTGACAATAAACTCCTTTTCTCCAAAGTCTTTTTGGGCCGGAATATATCCGTGGACCCTGATGACTTGTGTATTAAGATCCTGGTCGAATACGGATTTAAAATCCAGCTTGCCGTTGAGCTTTTCAATCAAGTCCGGCAAATCCTCAAAAAGTTTGGAAAACCGTACTTCCGCAGCGAGAACATGTTCGTTTCGAATTCTCACGAGATTTTTATCTTTGTGGTAATAAAAGGTTTTTTGAGGAGTTGCGACAATCAAGAGATTACCTATATCAGAGTAATAATACTCTTCCTGTCCCGTCTCAGGATTGATCCGGACCCAGACTTCTCCCTTACTGCCGTCCCAATCGGTGCAATATGCTCGGACTGAGCTGACAGAACGCATGGCCTGGATTGTCTGCTCTATGGCGTATGCAGGCGTTGCAGACCTGTCTAATAAACTCACTCCAAGTACAACTGCCAAGATCAACACCGCAACTGCGGCGAGTTTTGATATTCTGCTGTTCATAATCATTCTCCATATATTCGACGGCTCGGCAGAAGGTGAAACCTTGCCGCCGGTTGTTTGTGATTTGAAAATATCTATTTCTTTTTTATGCGTTTGCTTCCACTTATTGAAATCGAACTTTGGTTTATCCCGGCCGATAGCGCCGAAAATCTGTTCGTCTAAATTTTTATTGTTCTTGTTCGCATTCATAACCGGTTCTCCGGAAAACCGTTCTTTCTTAAATAGTTTGCCATTTTTCTTTTCGCCCTCAAGATTCTGCCGTTAATCGTCGCCCTCGATATTCCCAATACCGAGCCAATTTGCTCATAAGACAAGTTGTTATAATACCGCAGAACTATCAACTCTTTCGTCGGAGCAGGCAGTTGCTCGATTGCCCGGCGAATCGCGTGAATGTTTTCGCAATCGTTGTTGTTCTGGTCTGTATGTGTAATATCATCGGCCTTGATCCGCCTTGCTCTCGTAGCGACCATATCTTTGGCGACATTTCTGCATATAGCAGCCAGCCACGGGGCGAATTTCGCCCTATCGTTCAGGCTTTTTATCCTGACAAGGGCCCGGGCAAAGCTTTCCTGGGCAGCGTCCTCAGCAAGCTGATGGTCGGCCAGAACGGTGTATGCTACAGCAACCATAGCAGCGTAATATCGCCGGCAGAGTTCGCCGAAACTCTCGATGTCGCCGCCGGCTGCCGCCTCTATCAGGTTTATTTCCGACCTCTCAGGCACGTTTCAAAGGTTAACCTCCAATTCATATATCACTGAATCAGCGTTCATTAATATTGTCTGATTTTACTATGAAAATAAGCGCGTAAAACGCCAATTTCCTGTAATTTTCTGGACAGAAGAGAAATAATGGATTTATTTGGTAAGGAAGAGAATGATTTTTTTGTGGGAATTCGCGCCTGATTCATCCAGTCCGGGGTATGACGCGGGCGTGGTAATTCCGAATTTCAATGATAATTACAACTGTGCCGCGCCGTATATAGGCGAGTACGAAGCCGACAGCCCGCCGATGAGTTCGGCGTCAAGGCATACCAATAAAAAAGTGACTAAAGTGAGCTAAAGTTGAGCAAGGCCCACGCCAACTTAACTTTAG
>JAFGPJ010000032.1 GCA_016936275.1 Sedimentisphaerales bacterium | reverse complement strand
CTCGGCGAAAAGTTATTATGGAAGATTCAAATTACTATATCCTGCAGATGCCAAAGAAATTGGGGTTGATGAAATACTGAGCGAGATAGACGAGCAATTAGCCTGTAAACAATTGTGTATAGGCCGATATTATCAGAGAACCGGGCATATTCATTCTGCCAATCTTTATTTTGATATGGTAGTGAAAGATTGGCCGGACAGTAAAGCAGCGGGGGAGGCAGAGGAGCTGCTTTCTAAAAAGTGAGCTTTCGCGGATTAGTGATTAAAGAACCACTAAAAATGAAGAAAGAAAACCTTAGAAGCCGATTCGTAAGTTGCAAGTTTTTGTTTGCACTTGTGGTTATATGCTCTTGTGTTTTTTGTCTGGGGTTTTGTGGATGTAACGGACTCGCCGGTTATTCCAACGAGTCTGTTTTTCCACAAGATGTTCGCAGCGTTTGTCTGAAAATGTTCGACAACCAGACTTTTCGGCGGGGAGTGGAATATGAGCTTTCCGATGCCCTTGCAAAGCGGATCGAGGTTGATACGCCTTATAAAATTGTTTCCGATTCGGACCGTGCCGATTCTGTGATGAGTGGTCAAATAGTATCGATAGGTGAAATTGCACTCAGCATCGATCGCGAAGTGGGCGCAGTTCTGGAAAAAGAAGTGGAATTGCGGGCGGTGGTTAACTGGAAAAATCTAAAGACGGGACAGTTGATGATGGATCAGCTCAAAGTTAGTGCTTCAGCAAGTTATTCTAAATACCAACAGCAGGATTTTAAGTATGCTTCGAATATTGCAGCAAACAATCTGGCTCGAAAGATCGTAGAACAGATGGAAAGGAAATGGTAGAATCGTGAGCCGCATCACGAAGAGCCGAATATTTAATTATGGATGAAAATCAAGACAAAAAATCCGGTATGCCGCGTCGCGGCCTTCCGAACAGGCCGGGTAAAAAGCCGCCGCTGCCTCGCTATAAACGAGGACCGTTCAGTTACCTTATAATTGCTATCGCTATCTTCATGGTAATGATGATGCTCCAGCAGTGGCAGAGAGTTGACACAATCAGATGGGATGAATTTGTCAAGCATGTCGAAAACGGGGACGTCGAGAGCATCACAGTAAAAGAGACGGATGTCACAGGCCAATTAACCGATGACTATCTTGCCAGCCATCCTGGTAAAGACAGAAAAACATTTGTGGTTCATTTCAATCCGGACGTGCATGGCGTCTGGATTAAGGAGTTGCTTCAGAAGCACCCTGTGATACAGAGTGATACGGCGCCGCAGCGTATCTGGCTTATTATGCTGATGCAGTGGGTCCTGCCGCTGGTTTTAATGATCGGATTTATCTACTTTTTCTTCATCCGGAATCTTCGCAGCGGGGCCGGCGGGATGCTGATGTCATTCGGTCGCAGCAAACATCGCCTGCAGGGAAAAGACAAAGCCAAAGTGACATTCGAGGACGTAGCCGGCGTGGAGGAAGCGAAGGAAGAAGTAGCGGAGATAATCGAGTTTTTGAAAAATCCGAAAAAATTCCAGCGCCTGGGCGGTCGTATCCCCCGCGGAGTTCTGCTCGTGGGCCCGCCCGGCTGCGGAAAAACATTGCTGGCAAAAGCTATAGCAGGGCAGGCGGATGTGCCGTTCTTCAGCATTTCCGGCAGCGATTTCGTGGAAATGTTCGTCGGGGTCGGCGCATCGCGTGTGCGTGACTTGTTCAAGCAGGCAAAGGAAAATTCTCCCTGCATTATTTTCCTCGATGAAGTCGACGCTATAGGGCGAAAACGCGGAGCGGGCTTCGTCGGCGGCGGACACGATGAACGTGAGCAGACACTCAATGCAATCCTGGTCGAGATGGACGGATTCGATACGAACGACCAGGTCATTGTGATTGCGGCTACAAACCGTGCCGATATTCTGGACCATGCGCTTACTCGTCCGGGACGGTTCGATCGGCAGATTTTCATCCCGCTGCCTGACCTGAAGGGCCGCCTTGAAATCCTGAGAGTGCACGCCAAGAAAGTAAAGCTGGGACCCAATTCAAACCTGGAGAGACTGGCACGCGGGACGCCAATGTTCAGCGGAGCGGACCTGGCTGCCATTATTAACGAAGCGGCATTGGCGGCAACAATGGCCAACAAGGACAACATCGAATTGGCCGATCTGGAAGAAGCACGGGACAAGGTCCGATGGGGAAGAGCGAAAAAGAGCAGGGTAATCGACCAGAAGGAAAAGGAAATTACCGCTTATCACGAGGCCGGCCATACATTGGTGCAATCGCTGTTAAAAGACGCCGACCCGCTTCACAAGGTCAGCATCATTCCTCGCGGGCCTATGGGGGGAGCGACTTTTGCCCTGCCGGAAAAGGACAGAACCATATTTACTAAAAGATATTGCATGGCGCTTTTACAGGTCTGCTTCGGGGGCCGAATTGCAGAAGAATTGTTCTGTGATGACATATCCAGCGGTGCACAGTCGGACATTCAACAGGCGACAAATATTGCAAAGCAAATGGTTTTGACCTGGGGGATGAGTAAGGAAATCGGCCCGATCAGCTACGGACCGGATTTAGGCATTAAAGATATGGTGTACGGCCTGCCTCCTGAGAAAGACTATTCTGAAAAAACAGCCGAGGCAATCGACTCCGAAGTCAAAAAGGTCACCGACGAGGCTTATGCTAAAGCAAAAGAGTTAATAGAAGCGAATAAAGATAGACTCGAAAACATAGGCAAGGCCCTGCTTAAATACGAAACCCTTGACGCTGACGAGGTGAAATTAATCCTGGAAGGTGGCGTGCTGGACAAGCCCACCGTTACCGATTTGCTGGCCGCCGAACAAGCCAAAAGCGAGCAGCCGAAGACCGCACCAGAAAAACAGCAAGAGCGGCATGAGAAGCCGGCTGACTAATATTATTCTTATTCCAATTGTTTCTGAGTTGTTATGCGGGAACT
>JAFGPJ010000291.1 GCA_016936275.1 Sedimentisphaerales bacterium | reverse complement strand
GCAAGATACGTCATATTCAGAGTCCCATTCTGGAGTATCAAATCTTTTACTTGCAAACAGAGGTGGTTTTTCAATGCCTTTTCAACTTCCTCGATGGGAAATTTATCCTGCCCCGCCGGGACCGGCGTGTGTGTGGTAAATACACATCTGCTGCGCACGGCTTCAATGTCCTCGTCCGAGATAGAATCTCTTCCCGCCGCCTCGCAATGTTCCTTCAGCAGCTCCAGCGTTAAGAATCCGGCGTGACCTTCGTTCATGTGAAATCTGTCGATCTGATTATGCCCCAGCGCCCGGAGCATCCGCACGCCCCCGATTCCGAGAATAATCTCCTGGCAAAGACGATAGTACGTATCGCCTCCGTAAAGATGGTTCGTCAGCGTACGGTCCCAGTCACCGTTCTCAGGCAGGTCCGTATCCAGAAAATATACCGGCACATGGTTTTTGCCGGAACACTTAATCTGATATCTCCAGGCTTTGACCTTTACCTGCCTGTCTTCGAGGTCAACTGTTACTACCTGGTCCAATGGTTCAAGAAAATCATCGACAACCCACTGCACAGGCTCTTCGGTTTGAACGCCGTTCTCATCCAGCCTTTGATAAAAATAACCTTCACGGTGAAGTAACGTCACCGCTGCCATCGGAACGTTAAGCTCTGCGGCAGAGCGAATTGTATCTCCGGCAAGAACTCCAAGCCCGCCGCTGTAGGTGGGTATATCTGTTTCAAGGCCGACTTCCATCGAAAAGTACGCTATTTTTCTCTCATTACTCATATCAGGCTGCCCGATTTTCCTTCTCTTATCCTTCATTGCTCTATATCCATTGCATACAACAACTGAATTGCCCGCTATTCTTGACAGTTTCTCTCAAAAAGTCAATCTGATAGTGTCCGGCACAATTAATCTCTGAGAATTTGATGGATTAAAAACAGCTTTGGAATCCCCTGTTTAAATGATAAAATCGTACAATCTATAAATTAGCTATCGTTAGAGAGCAAAATGTTTAGAGTTGGCTATCTCAGTTTGTTTTTGCCGGCGCTGCTGGCCGGGGCGGGTCGCGATTCCACCGAGCACGTCCGCATCGAAAGGCTCTCCGAGCGGGTGGTCTTGGCCTACTGGATAGGGACGGGACGATGCAACCTGACCGCCATCCAGTCCGAAAAAGGCCTGGCGATCATCGACACGGAGATGTCGCCGCGAATTATGGCCCCGATTAAAAAGAGAATTGAACAAGTTTTTGGCCGGGACGACTGGGTATATGTCATCAATACGCACGCTCATATGCACCACACCGGCGGCAACAATCTGTTCAAAGGTGCGACGGTTGTCGGCCACGATAACCTGCCCGAAGACATGCAATGGCTCGTGGATAAGCAGACAGATCCCGAGAGGAAAAGCAAAGACCTCGATCGGGCGGCCTGGAACCTCCGTAATCTGCAGGCCCTCCTGCCCCGTATCAGGACAAATCGCGAGGCTGCCCATGCCATTCGCGGCGAGATCAAATTCTGGCAACTATATATACAAGATATGAAAGAGGGCTACGAAGTGGTCAAGCCGTCGCTCACATTCGCCGACAGGCACACCCTGGACATGGGAGACCTCAAGCTGGAGCTGGTGTTCTTCGGCAAGGGGCACAGTATCTCCGATATTTTGATCTATGTTCCGCAGGAAAAGCTGCTGGTCACAGGTGCGATCATATATCAGCGGGCACAGTTGCCTGAGATCGGTGAACAATCGGAGCTGAAAGATGTTAATCGCTTTCTGACAGTGTTAAACTCATTTCTCGCCGAAGACGTTCAGATTAACCATGTGGTTCCTTCGCACAGCCCGCCGCTGCTGAAAAGCGATCTGGTTCCCGTCCGGGACTACTATCACAAATTGCTCACGGGTGTTCGAGCGGCCCGGCAGGAAGGGTTAAACCTGTCGCAGGTAACGGAGCGTTTTGCTCTGCTGACGGCGTTTCCGAACTTTCGCGAGCCGCAACCCGGCCAATGGGACTACGGCATGCAGGAACGCAATATAAGAAACCTCTGGCGCATCCTGAACGAGCAGGAAAAGGAATAAAAGATGCCAAAAAGAAACATCCATTTGAAATTTCATTAGCTCAATGGTCCTGGCACAAACGGCTTTTCGGCCGGACCGAGCCCAAACTGGATAATCTCGATTTCATAAACGAGGCCCACGCCCTCGGCATTAACACCGTCGAGTACGTCAATATATTCTTCATGGACAAGGCGAACGATACGAAGTACCTGGCCGAGATGAAAAAGCGAGCCGGTGACCTCGGCGTCAAATCGGTGCTGATTATGTGCGATGACGAAGGCGCCCCTGGCGACCCGGAGCCGCGACTGCGCAGCCAAGGGATCAAGAATCATCACAAATGGTTCCAGGCGGCAAAATACATAGGCTGCCATTCAATCCGGGTCAAGGCCTATATTGGTAATTGGTAATTGGATACCATTCACCATTTACCAGTAACAAGTAACATTTTTTTATGCACCGCTTTATTTCCATAGTATCCAGCAACTATACCCTCCGCCATTAATCCGGCGAATACCTTTAATTCTTCTAAGCTGAATCTACGCAGCAGAGAACATCAAAGCACTATGACAACTATTTCTTCTCCGCCAGGTCATAGGTTATGCTATAAACCTCGCCGTCAAACTCCGTTCTCACTTCGTAGCCGGAATTATGAAAAACTGACAGCATTGCCTTGTTGGTAGGCAGAACTTTGGCATAAAACCGCTTAACACCACGTTTTTTGGCGACCTGGGCAAGATAATTCAGAAGGAATGTTCCCATACCTTTTTGCTGCCATTCGTCCTGCACAAGAAACGCTACTTCAGCAGAGCCCGTCTTGGGATCGAGAAAATACTGAGCAATAGCTACAAACTCTTCACCCGAAACGCCGGGAACAGTGCCGACGATAGCGAGATTATGGATGTAATCAACATTGGTTAACCGCTGAACGTCTTTGTGCGGGAAGGTCATCGTTTGGGCCATATACCGTGTTCTAATGGAGGTCTCGCTCAGTGAATACAGCATCTCAGATAACGCCGCCTCGTCGGTGGGTTTTACAGGTCTGAAGAATATTTCGGTGCCGTCTCGCAGCGTATCATACCGTTCCAATTCATTCGGATATATGACTTTTTCGCTGTCCAGCTCGATCTGGTCGGCGTAAATATAATTCTGTGCCTTTGCAGCTTGAATAAGTTTGGTTCTGAATTTGGGATGTGCGATGTTAATCAGCTCCAATACCCGCTCTCTGATGGTCTTGCCGTGCAGATAGGCAACGCCGTATTCGGTTACTACATAATGGACATCGCCGCGTGTCGTGACTACTCCGGCCCCTTCGGTCAAACAGGGCACGACCCTGCTGACCTGCCCGGCTTTCGCGGTGGAAGGCATAGCAATGATGGGCTTGCCGCCCCTGCTGCGGGCGGTGCCGCGAATAAAATCTATCTGCCCGCCTATGCCGCTGTAAAACTGATAACCGAGCGAGTCGGCACAAACCTGGCCGGTCAGATCAATTTCCAGACCGATATTGATGCCCACCATTTTTTCGTGCTGGCTTATGATTGTCACGTCATTAACGTACTCGGTGGGATAAAACTCGAAGAACGGATTATTATCAATGTAATCATAAAGTCGTCGCGAACCCATACAAAAACTGGCAACGACCTTGCCGCGATTGAGAGTTTTCTTCTTACAGGTAATCGCACCGCACTCAATTAAGTCTATGATCCAGTCCCCGAACATCTCGGTGTGTACGCCAAGGTTTTTCTTGTCTTTCAGGAACTCGGCAAGAGCCTGCGGAATCCGGCCTATACCGCATTCGATAGTACTGCCGTCCTCAACAAGCCCGGCAATGTTCTGACCGATACGGCGCAGCACCTCATCGGACTCACTGACGGAAGCCTCGATTATATCTTCATCGAAAGGCACGAGGAAATCGATATCATTGACATGAATAAAACTGTTGCCGAACGTTCTTGGCATGTTGGCGTTGACCTGGGCGATAACATGCCTGGCATTGGCCGCTGCGGACTTGACAATATCCACAGAAACACCGAGACTGCATAAGCCGCCGGCATCTGGCGGTGAGACACTTATCAAAGCAACATCGATTGGGATTCTTCCCGTCTCAAACTCCTGCGGTATCTCGGACAAGAATATCGGCGTATAGTCCCCAATGCCTCTGTGCAGGGCATCACGGACGTTGTCCGCGATGAAAAAACTGTTCATTTTGAATTTGTCACGGTATTTTTCATCGGCATAGGGAGCCGTGCCCATCGTTAAGAGGTGAATAATATGGGCATCGTAGATGTGGCTTGAATGCTCGACCAGAGCATTGACAAGGTGTTGAGGCTGGCCGCAGCCCGTCCCTATGAAGATACTGTTGCCCGACTTAATGAACTTTATTGCCGCCGCGGCGTCGCCGATTTTCTGCCCGTACTTTTTTTTCCAGTCAAATTCCTGCATACTTACCTTGCCTTACTGAACCTGATCGACTCTCATTCTGGCATCAACAGCAATCGGGGTCGTGCCTTCGGGGCCGACAACATACGGATTTATGTCCATCTCCTGGATTTGAGGAAATTCCGTCACTAATTGCGAAAGTCTTTGGAGCCCCTCAGCTATACCATCAATATCGACTCCCTCCTCGCCCCGCACTCCTTCCAGCATCTTGTACGTCTTAGTGCTGATTAGCATTTGTCTGGCTTCTTCAGCAGTCAGCGGAGCCGGGTAGAAGGATACATCTTTGAGCACTTCAACCATTGTCCCGCCCATTCCGAACATCATCAATGGGCCGAAATGAGGATCTCGCTTCATACCAAGAATGACTTCTTTGCCCTTTTTGCACATCTCCTGAACGAGAACACCGAGTATATTGGCATCCGGCAGTTTCTTTGGTATTCGATACATCATCAAATCGAAAGCATCCATTACAGCTTTCGGATTATTCAGACCAAGTTCGACGCCGCCCACATCCGATTTATGCAGAATATCCGGCGACCATATCTTCATCACTACGGGATATCCAATTTGCTGAGCAATACTTGCCGCCTGTTCGGCTGTAGTGGCGATAGAACCTCCGGGCGTGGCAAAGCCATAAGCCTCGATTATTTCCTTGGATTCTGTCTCCCCTATTTCATGCATCCCACGCCGGAGATGCTTTTCGACAATTGTCTCGACTTTTCTGCGATTGACAGGAAAAAGCTTTACGACCCGTTTCGGTCTCGTTCGCCACTGGACATAGTCAACCATCAGCCTGACAGTCAAGATGGCATTCTCAGGAGAATTGTATTGCGGAACGTCGTTGTCCTGCAGTATCTCAACGGCGTTTGCGATCCTGTTTGCTCCGAGGAAAGATGCAAGAATCGTTTTTGAAGGATTCTGACGGGAGATTTTTGCTACAACCTTTGCCGTTTCCGCCGCCTCTGTCATTGCCTGAGGTGTCAGAATTACCAGAGCAATATCGACATTCGGGTCATTCACAACCACATTCAGCGCAAATTCGTACCTGTCGGCAAGTGCATCACCCAGGACATCTACAGGATTGTAAAGATTTGCCGCCGGGGGCAGTTTCGAAGCCAATTTCTCAATAGTCTCATCGGTTAATTTCGCAAACTCAAGGCCCTGACGCTCGATCGCGTCAGCAGCCATAATCCCCGGTCCGCCGGCGTTGGTAATGACAGCAACGCGAGCTCCGGCAGGTAACGGCTGAGTCGCAAAGGCCTGTGCAAAATCAAACTGCGAGGTAATTGAAAAACATCGGATAATTCCCGCTCTTTCAAATACAGCTTCATACGCGGTTTCGCTGCCGGCGAGACTTCCGGTGTGTGATGATGCCGCCTTGGCGCCGGCGTCCGTTCCACCGGATTTCATCAGGAGTATCGGTTTTTTTCCGGAAATCTTCTCGGCCTGGTTTACGAAGGCATTGCCATCAGTAATGCTTTCCAGATAGCCGGCAATTACCCGTGTACCCGGATCTTTGCCAAGTGCTTTTATCAGGTCCAATTCATTTACATCGGCCTTGTTGCCTATACTGACCAGATTGCTAAAACCGATGCCGCGTGCATTAGCCATATCAAGAATTGCCGCCAGCAAAGCCCCCGATTGCGATAGGTAGCCAATCGATCCTTTTCTGGGCAAATCTCCGCCAAAACTGGCATTCAGATTGTTTGCCGGAACTATTATTCCCAGACAGTTGGGCCCGATGACCCTGATTCCGGATTGTTTGGCAATTCGGATGACTTCCTGCTCGAGCTGCTGTCCTTCTTGGCCAACTTCTCTAAAGCCGGCTGTGATAATGATGACAGACTTTGCACCGATTTTAGCGCACTGCCGCATTACCGAAGGCACAATCTTAGCCGGGAGAATTATTATCGCCAAATCCGGCGTCTCGCCGATAGACTCAAGATCGGGGTAACATTTCAGACCTTGAATTGACTCGGCCTTATTGTTTACGGGGAATATCTTGCCCCTGTAGCCCGCAGCAAGCATATTAGCCAGGACTTCGTGCCCGACCTTACCTTCTGTCTGCGAGGCACCAACAATAGCAACTGAATCAGGATTAAAGAATTTCTCAAGAGCCATAAAAATTAAAACCGGTATTACCTTTATATTGTTAGTTTAAGTAAATAACAGTACAGGATTTTGTCTGCGATTGCAAATCATTTCCCCGCTATCAACAATTCAATACGAAAACGATAACAAGCATACCGCCAAGGCAAGCAATTTATATATGATTTTGACTCATATATCGCCGGAACATTTAAGTCGTTTACTTATTTATACTTCTGCATAAATAGTGCATAATAGCAAATATTCGTTAGTGGCTTGAACCGAAAGGACTTAATCAAATGGATCGGCAACTTCGTACATATCTAATGTTCATATTTATTTCATACCTTGCCTCTTACCATACTCCCGGAACATGTGCCAAAGATATCTCGGAAAAGGGGAAAGCTAATTTAGCTTCTGAAGGGCCGGTTGAGTCGACAAATCATATTGTCGCCAGCATGAGCAAGACACGCGATAGCCTCCGCAAAATAACCAGTGGATTGCCTTCCGACACTCGAAGCCAAACAGACCGGCAGATATCCGAAAAGACCGCACTCTATTACTTAGGAATGCCGGGCTATAACAGGTATCGTATACCGTCGCTTATAGTAACGAAACAAGGAACCTTACTGGCTTTTTGTGAGGGCCGCTCAGGAGGAGATAGCGGAGACATCGATACTCTCGTCAGAAGATCCGAAGACGGCGGCACGACCTGGAGCAAATACCAGGTTGTCTGGTCCGATGGCAGCAATACCTGCGGCAATCCTTGTCCTGTCGTTGATCAGAGCACCGGCAGAATTTATCTTCTCAGCACATGGAATCTCGGCACAGATACTGAATCCCAGATCATTTCATGGAAAAGCAAGGATGTCCGCCATCCGTACGTCTGCTGTTCTGATGACGATGGAAAAAACTTCTCAAAACCCGTCTGCATTTCAGATACCGCTCGTCTGGATGACTGGAGGTGGTACGCTACCGGTCCCGGAACAGGTATCCAGATTATGAGCGGCAAACACGCCGGCCGATTGGTTATCCCCGCCAATCACAGCTACACTGAAACACGGGACGGTGTATTCAAAAGAAACAACAAGTACGGCTACGGCTCGCACGTTATTTACAGCGACGATCATGGCGGGACATGGCAAATAAGCGAGACGATTACTCCCGGCTGTAACGAAAGCCAGGTTGTGGAGCTGCCGGACGGTTCGTTGATGATGAACATGCGTAGCTATAACGGCATACAATGCCGTGCCGTATCGATCAGCAAAGACGGCGGCCAGAGCTTCTCCGAAATAACGCACGACCCAGCTCTTATCGAGCCGGTTTGTCAGGCGAGCATGATTACATATCCACAGGATGGCCAAGCCCACAATCACGGCAGCAACAAAAACCTGATACTCTTTTCCAATCCCGCTGACGAAAAAAGCCGTATCAGGATGACCGTAAGATTGAGCTTCGACGACGGGAGTCCTCGGGACTCCTTACGGAGAACATGGCCTGTCAGCAGAATCTTACATGATGGCCCGGCCGCATATTCATCCCTGGCCGTACTTGAAAGTGGTGAAATAGCATGCTTCTACGAAGCCGGCGAAAAAAATCCATACGAAAGCATGGTTTTCGAAAAATTTACAATCGGATGGCTGACAGGACAATAAGCTAAGAATTTAGAATGTAGAGTTGAGAATTGAGAATTCGACGTTCTTAATTCTAAATTCCGAAGCTTTCGCGTTCGAGAAGTCCGAGGTAGAACCGGCCGTCATTGCGCATAAAACTGACAATCGCATCGAACTGCTGGTCGATGAAGCGGGACTCGTTGCCGACAATTGAAATGCCGATAACCGCGATGGTTTTGCTGTCCTGGTGGTCCACTTCCGATATCGAAATATTGAAGCGGCTTTTGAGCCGCCCGATAAGGCTTTTAACGATGCTCCTCTTGCCCTTGAGCGAGGTCACACCCAGCAAAGATAAATGTGCTGTCATAACGCCGACTATCATTCCTTCACCCCATGAGATAGGCAAAGCCGCCATCTCACGGGGTAAACTTTAGCCGCTAATCACCTCCTCGTCAAGATTGATCTGCGAACACCCGATAAATCGTCACCTTGTTCTGATATATTTCCGGCGGCAGCATATACGGCTCTGGATTGGTTAATCTTTCCTCAAGTTCCTGCACTTGTTCTTCAGCGCTTTCAAGGTTGGCTTTTAAATTATTCACTTCCCCGCTTAAGTTTGCCCATTGGATAAACAAATCGACAAAGGCTTTATCCCGGTCGCGAATCTTAATAGCGGCTTTTTCTCGTGCCTCTGCACTTTTTAGCTCAATTGTTTGTTCGATATACATTTGTTCCAGCTTCACGAGCATTCCTTCGGGCAATTGCCTGCGCCGCTGGACAGCTTGCGGGTCTTGAGGAGTTTTGCGATATTCATTGATTACCGACATTTTCTCACGTATTCCAGCAAGCTCGATTGCAATTACATCCAGCATTTTGTCCATCTCAAGCATGGTCTCTTTAGCCTTTTCATAAGCTTCATCGTCGGAGAGCGAGAAGTAGCGGGTTTTCTTGATTCCCATGTATTTTGGCTCCATCTGGTCGGCTTGTTTCTGTTTTTCCGGCAGAGCCTTTTTGATTTCGATTATTTCCTCCTTTCTATCTTTTACATATTTCTCGAACTCCTGCACGGCTGCGTTAGCCTGTTTCGTTGGAATCTCAAGGTAAGCCTGGACTGTCTTTTTCGCATCTTCTTCACTTACTGCATAAAGAAAGACCGTATCGTGATTCTTGATCTCTTCGATGCCCCACCAGGTAATAGCGTCCGAAGCCGTGAGGAATTTTCGCTGCTGCTGGGATAAGGATTCTCCTGCAGAGGTCTTTAGGATTTGCAATACTCCCTCGTGACTTGTCGGCATATCCATGTGTGGACGTCGTATATGGAGTATTGCGACGTGTGTGGGCTTAATAGGACCTTGGCCGGGTTTATCTGAACGGCCGCCCAGCCAGAGCTGCGGCCTTTTGTTATCGATTTCAAATTTCATCTCTGTTTTGGCCTCATTAGGCTCGGCGCCCCTTAACGGGCTGCTGATGCATGCCAAAATCAGGACAATTATTATTTGAATTGTTTTTAACTTAATCATTTCTAATCTCCTTACAGAATTACTGCATTTTAGATTTTGCTTTGATAGCTGAACTCGTCTCCGGATATCTCTCAACAATATACTGGTATTGCTGTTTTATAATGTTTTCGGTCCTCGGATTATCATTGAGCAGTTCCGTCGCGGCCAGCAGTTGGGCGGCACTGCCAGATTCATTTATCCTACGTTCGATTTCTGCAAACGTCAGTTCTCTGTCTTTTGGCCTTGAGAGAGTGTGCCAAACAACAGAAGCTGTTGCTACCAATAAAATGCTTGCGGCGATTGCGGTATATCGTATCCAGCGAATTTTTCTGGTTTTGATGACTGGATTGCGAATATTCTCTGTTTCCGTCAGACTATCAGCCCAAATGATGCCGGCAAGCTCGAGTGATTTTTGCAGTGTATTATGTAACCTTTGACAATTCGCGCATTTGGCTAAATGCTCAGCTACCTTATTCGAATCAGCAGGTGATAATTGCCCGTCGACGTAATCAACGAGCATCTGTTCTATACCTTCGCAGGTCTTTTTCATTACAGTTCAATACCTCTTTCTAATAATCCTTTGGCAAGAGTCATCCTTGCCTCTCGAAGACGGCTTCGTACTGCCGATGGGCTTAAAGCCAGTATTTCGCCGACTTCTTTTGAGTTCAGGCCGCAGAAGTACCGCAATACCATCGGCGCCAACAACGAATCATCCAGTTTTTGCAAACTATTACGCACAATCTCAAGCTCCTCAGCGAAGATTACATTTTCAACTGCTGCCTTTGAAGTTTTCTGGGTTTCAAGCCTTCGTTTCAGTATTTCATCGGCATGTCTTCGGAAAGTTTGCCGGCTTCGGTGCTCCATCAGGCACCTGTTGACTGTTACCTTTATTAACCATTTAACACTGTCTTGGCGGCTCAGAAGGACGGTTTGTGAATCGCTTCTTTGTTGCTTTAGCGCCCGGACAGATACATCCTGCAGGACATCTTCGCCATCCGATGCGCTCAATCCCATGCCGGCGATAATCTTCTTCAGGCGCCAAATTTCGGTAAAGAATATCGCTATCAAGCTTGATTCTGGTATCCGTTCACTGGCAGCGTGTTTCATCTCTACCGTAAAATCCGCAATTATCTGATTCACTTTTCTGTATCCGGTTTTGCTCAGCGTTTGCCCGTCTATCAGTATAATGCTTGAGGGTATAAATGTGTTGGTGGAAAAATGAAATTTTTCCCGGTATTTGTGGAGTTTGGAAAAACAGTCCCGATGTACATCGGGATCGTTTTATGCCGTTCTACGATGTCTGAGCCGGTCGAAAGCTACGGCGATGACGATAATCGCGCCGGTGATAATCTCCTGGACCCAGTTGGGATAGCCTCTTTGCGTGCAGCCGGAGGCTATGACGGTCATAATCAATGCGCCGACAAGTGTTCCGAGAATTGAACCTTCGCCACCATTTAGGCTTCCTCCACCGATGACAACGGCGGCGATTACGTTCAATTCCAGACCCACGGCCACCGTCGGATCTCCGACCGTAAGCCGGGAGAACTGCATCAAACCGGCCAGCCCGCCAAAGGCCCCGCATAGGGTATATACGAGCACTTTGACCCGCTCGACGGCCACGCCGCAAAGACGTGCCGTCTGCTCGTTCGAACCGATTGCAAACGTGTGCCGGCCGAGGCGTGTGTATCGCAGCAGGGCGGCCATCGCTATCGCCAGAATAATCATCATCCATACGCCCGGCGGCAGGAGCATCCAGCTTCTTTCGGCAGGCAACGAAGCCAGCAGCTCATCGAGCCATCTGAGCCGTGCCGGATCCACGTCGATTTTCTGCTCGCGCCCGATGCCTTTTGCCGCTCCGCGAACGACCAGCATCATTCCCAATGTGACGATAAACGGCACGACACGCAGGCGGGTTATCAAAACGCCGCTTAGCAGGCCGAAAAATGCCGCCGCTGCGACGCCCCCGAGAGCCGCAGTTAACGGGCCTGCCCCGGCGTACTGCAAGAGCCAGGCGATTACTACCGTGCTTAGAGCAACAATTGAGCCTACGGACAGGTCGATACCGCCGGAGATTATTACCATCGTCATGCCGAGAGCAGCGATGCCAACGATTGTTGTCTGCCGGGCGATGGTTTCCATGTTCCTTGCAGTTGCGAAGCTGGACGGCGCAATCAGCACGAATAACTCAAACACCACGAACAGAGCTATAACGGGACTGAGCGTGTTGAGCAATCCGAGCCAGTTGAATGTCTTCAATTTGTTTTGCATAACTTATCGTCCATTTGTAAGTGCCTAAAGTGCCTAAAGTTAAAAGTGCCTAAATTTGAGCTCACTTTAATTGCAATGACTTCCTTAATTTTACTTTTTGCATTTTGATTTTTGATTTTCCTTTCTCCCGGCGCTCAGAACCGCGTGTGCAAAAAAAACGTTTGCACACCCTACGGCTCACTTCAATTAATTATTTTCCTGTTGCTTCTAACATGAGTTCATGCTCGTTTACTTCATCGATGCGATATGTCGGTCCGAGCCTTCCACGACACATTACCGCCACTCTGTCGCATACGCCCATCAGCTCGGGCAGATAACTGCTGACCATAAGCACAGCCTTGGGCTGCCGACCTTCGTCCGGCGAGCCGGTCGCCAGAGCGTTAATCAGCTTGTAAACCAGCGCTTTTGCCGCTACATCGATGCCTCGCGTAGGCTCGTCCAGCAGCAGTATATCCACATCGTGCTGGAGCAAACGTGCCAGAGCAACTTTCTGCTGATTGCCGCCCGATAGCGATAAAACCGATTGTCGCGGCCCCCGGCAGCGGATATCCAATGCTTCAAGCCATTGCCGGGTTGCTTTGTCCTGCCGGCCCGGCATGACCAGGCCCAGCGGGCCGAAGCCCTTGAGCCTCGACAGCGTGACATTGTCGGCAACGCTCAGAGACAGTGCCAGGCCCTCTTCCTTGCGGTCTTCGCTAAGAAGGCCGGCGCCCTGCATCCAGCGCCGGTGCGGCGATGCCGGGCCTGTGTAAACGCCGAGTTTAATCCGGCCCTTTTTGACCTGCTCCAAGCCGAACAGGCACCGCAGAAACTCTGTTCGACCTGCTCCGACTAGACCGGCAATACCCAAGACCTCGCCCCGCCTTAACGTCAGGCTTGCGAATTTGGGATTTTCCGGGCCGGCAAGGTCTTCTATCTCCAGCACGACTTCACCCGCATGGCGTTCGGAGCGAGGATAAAGCTCCTCGACCTGCCGGCCGACCATTAGCGAGACAATCTCATCGGACGAAATCGCCGCCACGTCATTGTGGGCTTGGCCATCCTGCGGACTGCCGACAACTCTGCCGTCCCGCAAAACCGTTACCCTGTCGGCGACGCGTTTGACCTCTTCAATAAAATGCGAGATATAAACTATGGCTTTGCCCTGTTTTTGTAGCCGCTTTATTATCTCGAACAGCCGCTCGACGTCCTGCTGGGTCAGGCTGCTGGTCGGCTCGTCCAGTACCAGGACGTTGCAGCCTATTGCCAAAGCCCTTGCAATCTCCACTAACTGTTGCGAGCCGACTGAAAGCCTGCTGACGCGGGCATCCGGCGTCAACTCCGGATTGTCGAATTCCTTGATTGCTTCGATAGCTCGCTGCCGAACCTGCTTCCAGAGCACTACACCAAGCTTCGACGGCTCCATCCCCAGCATGATATTTTCCTGAACGCTCATGTGGGGCGTTAGCGATAGCTCCTGATAGATCATTGCCACACCGGCCCGGCGGGCTTCGAGAGGATTGTTCGGTCGAAACGGCTTGCCGTCAAGCCACATTTGGCCCGCATCAGGTTTGATCGCTCCCGAGCAGACTTTCATAAGCGTGCTTTTTCCAGCCCCGTTCTCGCCAACCAGCGCGAGCACCCCGCCTGCGGCGACCTCAATGCTTACATCTTCCAGAGCAATCGTTGCCCCGAAACGCTTAGATACGCCCTGCATCTGGAGCCGAATTGTTGGTTGTTGGGTCTCTATTCGTTCAGCCATTTTTTGAAATCCGGTTCCAGCAGATTTTTCATCTTCGGCTCGTCCATGTTTTCCGGCGTAGCTACAGCCGAACCGGTGTCGATTCGTTTCTCTACCTTCTGGCCCTGCAGGTGTGCCACGAGTGTCTTGACACCTAAATAGCCCATATTGATCGGGTCCTGGAGTACGAGTCCGTTAATTTGGCCGTTCCGCAGGCCCTGGACAAGCCTGTCCGAGCTGTCGAAACCGACGTATTTAACTTTGCCCGCCAGGCCGCCGTCTTCGAGGGCTCGCAGCATGGCAAATGCCGTTGATTCGTTGGGGCAAAAGATGCCGTCGATAGTTAGCTTGCCGTCCGCCGTTCGCAGTGGCGCCAGTAAATTCTCGCTGGCCTGATATGCACTCTCGGTTGTGGCCCCGCCGTACTGGTTTGCGCTGACAACCTCAATGTCCGGATATTTTTCTTTCAGGACGTCCAAAAAGCCTTGCTCACGATTCATCGTGCTGGCCGAGCCTTCCTGGTACCGCAGCATGATGACCTTGCCCTTGCCGCCTAAGATTTCCGCCAGGCGTTCGCCACCTTTTCTGCCGCCTACGTAGTTGTCTGTAGCGACAAAACTGGTATAATCGTCGCTCTTGAGCCCGCTGTCGATAATCACAACGGGAATGCCGTTGCTTACCGCATCTTTAACCGGCATACGCAGTGCGACATCATCCAGCGGCGCCAGCACGATTCCAGTTACGCCCCGCGTCACAAAATCCTCCACAACCCGGATTTGCGATTCTCTGTCATCTTCTTTGAGCGGTCCTTTCCAGATGACTTCTACATTCAGGCCGGATGCCTTCAATTCCTCCTGGGCTTTAATCGCGCCGGCGTGGATCGATTTCCAAAAAATATGGGTAGTGCCTTTCGGAATCACGGCGATGCGATACGTACCGGTGCTTTCGTCTGTTTTCTGCTTGCAGCCAACTGATGCGAAAATGGCTGCCAGAGCGACCAAAATGATTGCTGCTATGACCTTTTTCATAATTATGGCTCCCTGAAATTTCGTTTTGATGATAATGATAAAGGTTTAACACCGGATCGTCAATAAAGTATCTCCGGTTTGGCGTTGTTGTGAAAATTTATACTGCTGCCAATATGACTTTTTCGATGCTCTAAGCACGAATTTTATAGGAGCCTCGCGTAAAAAACAAAAATTTACGATAGGTTATGTTGACAGCCTTCTATTTATCGGTTACGATAAGTGCCCAGTTGGAATTTCGAGGCCGCACTGGCATCGCGGTAATTGAGATCTCTGAATACGTGTAACTTGCCCGGCAAAGGGACTTTATAGAAGAAAGTTTGAATAAAATGAAGGTTGTTGCAGTTATACCGGCCCGTTTACGTTCCACCCGGTTTGCTGATAAAGTTCTCGCCAAAGATACCGGTAAATTCCTCATCCAGCACACTTACGAGCGGGCCTGCCAAGCAAAACTGCCGGAGAGGGTAATCATCGCTGCCGACGACGAAAAAGTCGTTGCCGCCGCCAAGACATTCGGCGCCGAGTGCGTCCTGACCTCGCCTGACCATCAAAGCGGTACCGACCGCATCGCCGAGGCCGTCACCGATATGGACGTTGAAATTATCGTGAATCTCCAGGGCGATGAGCCGGAAATCGATCCCGGCAACATTGACTATCTTGCTAAGATGCTCATAGACAATCCCGACTGCCCCATGGCCACACTCGCGGCGGAGTTTCAAACCGCCCAGCAGGTTTCCGATCCTAACATCGTTAAGGTGATAATTGGTCGCAACAATAGAGCAATTTATTTTTCACGCTGGCCGATTCCGTATGACAGAGAGAAATCCGGCGTAGGGGACGTAAAACAATATCTGCGGCACATCGGAATTTACGCATATCGCAAAAAATTCCTGCTGGAGATAACCGCTTTGCCGCAAACGCCGCTGGAAAAGATAGAAAAACTCGAACAACTACGAGCCATCGAAAATGGATACTCCATCTTGGTCGGCAAAGTAAAACACACCTGCGATGGTATTGACACACCCGAGCAGTACGCTGAATTCGTTAAAAGATACAAATTAGCCACAGAGGGCACAGAGAACACAGAGATAATATAAGCAAAGAAATGTCAGGCGAAGAATTTAAAATGATTTTAGAAATTATAAATACTCTTGCTATCGTAATTGCTTCTATCGTAGCTATCTGTGGTATCAGCGCTTGGAGAAAGGAATTTCAAGGTAAACGAAATATTGAGCTTGCTGAGGATGTATTAGCTCTTTTCTATGAAGCTATAGATGCTATCCGTGCTATCAGAAGTCCGTTAGGTTATCTGGAAGAAGGAGCAACTCGAAAACCACAGGATGGTGAGACTCCTCAGCAAAAACAAGCACGAGACCAGGCTTATGTCGTCCGCGAACGTTATGAGAAAAGGCAAGAAGTATTTAACAAACTGCGTTCCAAACGTTATCAGTTTAAAGCCAGATTTGGTACTGAGAAAGCTAAGCCTTTTGATGATCTTAATAATATAGTTATTGAGATTCAAGTTTCGGCGGACCGTTTGGCAGATATTTGGAGTCTTGATAGAAGAAGCGATGAGACAGAGAAACGACGATTAGAATACGAATCGGTGATATGGAGTAGACCTGAAAATGACAATATTGCTGGTCGTTTAGATAATGTTATTTCGGATATAGAGAGAATCTGCAGACCTATCATAAAGGGAAGTTCAAATTGACCTTAATCTTCTTAGGCTGTGTATCGTATGTACGGAACTCAAACTGGCGGATTCATACTGTTATTCCCATGAAAGCAGGAATTCCGAGTCATAAAAATGGAAATTCACGAAACGATAAGCAAGTGGCATGAAGAAACTCAAGAAGGCATTGAGGGCAAAATCGGACCAGATGTATGCAATGCAGATGAAATCGACAAGTTGTGTCTTTGCGTAATTAGAACATCCTACCAATATTGTACAGTAGCTCTACAGTTACTAAATGATGGCTTTGAATATCCAGCAAAAGCCCTTATGCGATGTTTAGGTGAATTGAACATAAAATTCACATGGTCCCTTGTAGGCTGCAAAAACGATAAAAATAATACTTCAGAGAAAGTTAAAAGAAGACTCCAAAGATGGAGAAAGTCAGGGTGTTCTAAAGGAATACAATTGCTCAAAGAGTACGAGACAGTGATGCGTCCTGAAGATAAACAGAAGCATGAGGAAACCTTACATGGATTGAAACAACATTATGAAGAGCTTGAAAAGGCTAACGTGAAAAATCTACCGGATCTCAAAAATATTTTCGAACAATTAGGGGATTTTTTCTATGAGAAGATTCGACCAAATTTTTATTCTGCTTTTAATGATGCTGTTCATCTTGATCCTGCAAGTATGAGCGCTATTTTCGCTTCCCTACCTCAAGGACGAGATGTACTTCAAATGTATTGTATTGGCTTTGCATACAATATCACTTCTTTGATTAGGTTGAGATACGAGCTGGACACTCAGCAGATTAAAGAGGAATACGATCAACTAATGAAAATGATATGACTTTCGTTTTGGATTCCCGCCTTCGCGGGAATGACAATTTGTGACGTTTAATAGCGAAGAAGGGAACGCATGAATAAAGAAAAGGATTTGTTAGCATCTGTTAGTGACGTTTCGACTGAGAGTGAGTTTTTCTCGCCGGTGCCTAAGGGGTATAAGAAGGGCAAGTGCCGCTACGTGTTCGTTATGGGCACGGTTATGAGCGGGCTCGGTAAGGGGATATTCTCTTCATGCCTGGCGAAGCTGATGCAGGACAAGGGCATCAAAGTCGCTCCTATTAAGCTCGAAGGCTATCTGAATATCGATTCGGGAACGCTCAATCCCTTCCGGCACGGCGAGGTTTTCGTGCTCGATGACGGCATGGAAACCGATATGGACTTAGGCACGTACGAGAGGATGCTCGATCAGGATTTGAGCAAAGCAAATTTCGCCACGAGCGGCCAGATATTCAGCTCGATTCTCAATAAAGAACGCCACGGCGATTATCTCGGCAGGGACGTCCAGATGATTCCCCACGTCACCGGCGAGGTCAAGCTGAAACTGCGCCAATTGGCCAAAGAATCCGACGCCGACATTGTTTTTGTCGAGATAGGCGGCACCGTCGGCGATTTGGAGAATGCCTACTACATCGAGGCGATGCGCGAATTGGCCTACGAAGAAGGTCCGAACAGCAGTTGCTTCGTTGCCCTGACGTATATAATGGAGCCGAAGACGCTCGGCGAGCAGAAATCGAAAGCGGCCCAATTGGGCATCAAACAGCTCATGCAGTGCGGCGTTCAGCCATCAATTATTGCGTGCCGGGCGGCCAGCCCCGCGACAGAGAAGGTCCGGCAGAAAATCAGCGTTTACAGCAACGTCCCGTTCGAGAGGGTCATCAGCCTGCCCGACTCGGCCAGCATATATATGATCCCGGCGATGCTTCGAGAGGTCGGCCTGGATTTCGAGGTGGCCAGGCTGCTTAAAATCGAGGACAGAATCAACCTGCGAAACGAACGCAAGGCCTGGGCCAAGTGGTGCGATTTCACCGACAAGATAAGCGTGCTTGGTCGCCAAATAACTATCGGCATAACGGGCAAGTACACATCTGTCCGTGACAGCTATGCCTCGATTATTAATGCTTTAGAGCACGCCGGCATCGCTCTTGGCTGCGACGTTAAAATAAAGTGGATCGACACGACCGACATTACCGACCAAAACGCAGCCGGACATCTTGACGATGTCGATGGCATAATCGTGCCGGGCGGCTTCGGAACACGCGGAGCAGAGGGGAAAATCTCCTGTGTCAAGTATGCACGCGAGAATAATCTGCCTTATCTGGGAATCTGTTTTGGTTTTCAAATGGCGGTCATCGAGTTTGCTCGCAACGTTTGCAGTCTAACCAAGGCCAACAGCACTGAGATTGAGCCGGATTGTCCCGAGCCTGTAATTGATATTCTGCCGGAGCAGAAAAAAATAGAAGGTCTCGGTGGGAACATGCGTCTCGGCGGACATGACATCGAGCTAAAGGCCGATACATTAGCCTGGAAGCTTTTCGGTAAGGCCGATTCGGTCAGGATGCGATTCCGGCATCGCTACGAGGTTGATCCCCGCTACATAGAGCAATTGGAAGAAGCCGGCATGATATTTTCCGGCAAAGCGCCAAATCAGCCAATCATGCAAATATTAGAGCTGCTGAACCATCCGTATTTCTTCGGCACGCAGGCCCATCCCTGCCTGACGTCACGGCCGCTGCGACCGCAGCCGATGTTTGTCGGTTTGGTTGCTGCTGCAATGCAAAAACGCTACCCGAAGGAAAACCTGCCGGAGTGCATAGAAGCCGTCCAGAATGCTTGAAACCATACCAATTGTGCATAATGAACGTGCTTATATGAGTCGTTTCCATAATCAGGTGTCCCCGGAGTATAGCAAATCGGGTTCCAGATTTCTCCACTTCGTCCCTTGGGGACTCCGGTCGAAATGACAAAAAGTTCAAATCCTAATTACAAGTGAAATAACTTTATTGCGGCTGTTTTTGGAGCTGCTCGATTTGGGCTTTGAGTTTGGTGTTTTCCTCGCGAAGATTCTTATTCTCTTCCATAACAGTATCAAGAACGCTGCTTACCTGCTCACGGACATTTTGGCGGGACTTTTCCTTCAATTCCTCTTTTTCCTGTAGGCATTTTTGGAGCCGTTCTCTTTGTTCGTCGATTTTTTGGCTGTATTGTGCTTTGAGCATTTCGATTTCTTTGTCGCTTTTTGCTAATTCTTTCTTTAGCTCTATATTCTCAGCGGCGATTACTCTGCATTTTTTTACGCTCGGCGGCTCGTCCGTAAGGAGTCCTGTGGACTGCGGCCCACAGCCAACGGTCAGCATTGCAGAGGTAGTTATGATTATAACTAAGGCTTTTAAGATTAATCTTTTCATTTTAATTTTCCTTCCAACTATAAACATTAGAAACCACGTAAATGAGT
>JAFGPJ010000290.1 GCA_016936275.1 Sedimentisphaerales bacterium | reverse complement strand
GTCGCCACCGCGGGGCGGGGCTGGGTAACAAAATCCGATGTGCTGAATACACTTTCACTCGCCAGGCTTAAAAGCTGGATAAAGAATAAAAGGCCCAATTAATACTAATCTTCACTTTTTTCGTCTTCGGGCTATGGATCGTCCGTACCGGGCGAGCCGCCAACGTCGGTGCTGGCCCGCCAGTTTGCTGCATTGCTCAGAGAGCCATCATTTTGTTCGACCATAGCCGAGTCCAGCAGCACAAGAGAGTACCCCTGTCCGTCGGCGAGGGCCGGCCAGCTACCTTCGTCACCGTATTCGAAGTCCGCGATTGTGCCGTCCCAGTAGTCAACCAATGCCACGCGCTCGCCGCCATTGGCAAATTTTCCAGAATACTCTCCGGCAATAATGGGAGAAAGTGCCTGGCCGTAACGCAATTCAAAGGCTGATATATTACTTACTATAAGGACAAACTGTCCGTGCTCAATCTGGGTGATCGTACTGTCACTGAAGTCAAATACAATCCCGTCGGTAAAAGAGACATGAGTCAAATCAAGAATGCTGTCGCCGATATTCTTCAACTCGATAAATTCATAGTCATCGTTGTTCGTACCATCTGATGGATCCATCGGGTTGTACATTAGTTCAGTGATACGGAGGTTGGCGGCCACACCCTGCGATACCGGCTCGCCGGCTACGAACTGTAATGGATCAGACCAGTGACTCCAGCGGCCGGTATTGTCCTTCATCCGGCAGCGAACGCGATAGGTTTGGCCGGGACTGACAACACTTGCCGGAATGGTCACGGAGGTCATCTGAGGATCGGCTATCTCTTCGCTTTCCCAGACGGCATCAATTTCGTATTTGCCGGGTTCTCGGTCGGGAGTGGGAATAGCATCCTCGGATGCACTATGATTCTCCTGGTAAGTTAAGCGAACATTGATGTAGCAGTCCGAGCTGCTGCCGATTGACTGATTGACTACCTGGACCGCTATGACATTCGTTCCTTCTATAAGCATGCTTTGAAGCTCGGAAACTGAATAGGACACGAAATCGTGATTTTCCGTCCTGTTGGATGTCACAGCATCGTAAGCCAGCTCAGTGCCCGGAACATTCTCACTCAAAACATTAACACCGTTGATCCATATGTTTACTCCATCGTCGAATATAACTTCCAGGTTCATGCTGCCAATGTCAGCGACATCGAACAGGTTAAATTCCTTGCGTAAATAAATTGTGCTGTAGCTGCCTTGCATATCATTGAGGGTGGTATTGATAAACGATTCACCATAACCGATTGTCATTTGACCTTCTAACCAGTCCGAATCGTCGAAGTCAACCATTCGCCACTGACCGGTTCGTGCGGAAGGTTCTTTCGTGCCTTTGAAGTATTTCCAGTTATCTTCTTCGGGGATAATGATTATATGCTCGTTGATCGGCATCACATATTCTGAGCCGGTGTTGACTTCACCTATGCGCCATTTCATCGCAGCGAATGTATAACTACCCTGCGGATCGCTGAATGGATTCGTCTCGAAAGTCAGTGTATTGATAGGATAGTTCGCGGGAGAAGTCGATCTCACTGTTGGTGTATGAGGTATATCATTGTCGGAAGCAATGAAAGCAATCCTGTTGTAGCCCCATCCGCCGGGGCTGATGAAGTCTCTCATCCGCTGTACCATACCTGCAAAATCACCGGTGGGAGAACTCTGGTAGTAGGTCCCGGGATTCGTGTTGTGGGGATTTTGGTCCCACATAGCCCTGTCCGCATCGACAAAAGATAGACCTCCATCCGGATTTGAAATGATGGCGGCGCACTCGTTTATGAGCTGCACGCATTGCTCTGCGTTGATAAGCAAATCATTCAAACCTCGAGCGCGGTTTTGGAAGGCAATGATACAATCCGGAAACTGGTGGTACACCGACGGGGTCCCGACATTGTGGCCCTGAAAGAACCGCCGGTCCAGCACCTGTTTCCAGTACTCAGAATCGTCCGTGTATATGTCCGTATCCCATGAGTGATCGAAATCCCAGGGAAGCATCCACCAGCGATTGGTTTCGGGATGATGATAATAAAAGCAGTTCCAGCGGTCCGACAGGTCATAGTGATGGACGGCGTCGCAAATTAGCCGGTAGCTGTAATATAGATCCAGGTTGGTGGTCTGCTCCCACCATTGCCGATCAGACGGGTACCTGTGATATGCCTGGCAAAACGCGATGACATCGCTATGGTCGGTGACCTGATTAGGTCCCTGGTTGCTCATATTGCCCTCGTCGCCATTGCATGGGAAGTACATTTTATACATGTTGCCATCGGGCAGATTATTTCTATCCAGAAAACGGCCATCCGGTTGCTCTATGGCCAGATAGAGGCCCCAGAAGTCACCCTCGTACTGGTCATTTGGATTGGCCTCCTGAACGTCATCAATCACCCGAAAGTGCAGCCAGCTCATATTAGACACGGGCACGGACGCCAGGGCAAACAATCTTGCCGTGACCGCTTCGTACATTCCTTGCTCGCCGCGATTGTTCGTGCCGGAGAACTGGAAGCATGCTGAGAAGTTCAGCTTGTCCCATTTTTCCCTGTACTTGTTGCCGTAGTCGTCGCGAGCCTGGAAGTAGTGGCCCCTGTTAAAATCAAATTTCCAGCGGTTTTTTCCGTATGAATATGTACCCCCTCCTCCGCGGGCACGATAGCGGATATGGTCGTAAACCACGCCGTCGTAAACGAGTGTGCCGGTCCATTTATAAATACTCGCTTCGGGATTGCATCTTGGATCGGAAATTGGTACGTACTGACATTCGTAGACGTCCTCGGCCCTGCTGATTAAATGATAAATCGGCAGACTGCTCATGATCTCGGAATTGTACTCCACTACAGACCTGCCGGAACGAATGGCGCCTTTCCATGCAGGGACACCATCGTAAACAAAGTATGCAAAATTCGGCTGAGGATCGTCGCTATACGGAACGATAAGACTGTAGCCAAGACTGTCCGTTACATTGATGCGATAGCGGACAAGACGGCGATGAATCTGTAATGATTCCGGAAGCTGCACCGTATAGATGTCGTCGCCGGCGCTCAGATCGCCGTTAAGCCCGTCATCGTGCATTTCGAAAGCATTCCAATTTTTATAGAATTGCTGGTGCTCGGTGCTGAAATAGTCGCCGGGATCTACTGACTGGTACATCAGAAGGACACTGTCCACGCCGTCTGGGTCGGTGACTTTCGCTGTTATGGTCACAATGTCGCCTAACCTCGGTTGTTGAGGCGAGTGTTTTAACTGCCTGATATGAGGAGGAATATTGTCGGCGAAAACCGGGTTGTTGCCGGCGAGAGGTGTTGGCGTGGCAGAGCGCCAACTGCCTGCTAAATCGTTATCGAATAACGGGTTTACCAACTGCATTGAGTAACCTGTGCCGGGCAGGTCCTCGGATGCGGGGTCGCCGACCGTAGGCCAGGGAAATCCAAGCTGGTAATCGACCTCGTCCATTACTTCGCCGTCGGCATTGCAGAGAGCGATCTGTTCGCCTTCGTTGCTCAGTTTTCCGCCGTAGGGTCCGTATATGGCATCCTGCGGAAGTTGGAAACGGCCCAAACTCCATTTTGCATTGATATCAGCCGGGCTCTGGCAAACGATAAGGTAGCCGTTCGCAGGCAGAGTCGTTCCTTCCTCAAATGTATATAAGATGCCTTCGCTGAAATTCCAGCCGGAAAGGTCAACGTCCTGCCCGCTGGTGTTGTACAGCTCCACGAATTCCACCAATTCCGTTTTTACGTCCGGATTCGAATGAATCTCATTGATTACGACTTCTGTGCTGTGTGCATCGGAGCATAGCAGTCCGCCAAATACCATAAAAACCGAAAATACAAAGGTTAATTCACTGATTTTCCTTGTCTTGAACATGCCTCATTCCAAAATTGTCAGGTGTATTTGGGCAGTATCGTCTAACGCATTCGATGTCAAACACCCAATCTTTACCTATATTATAACACATTATAGCGAGATTTTGGGCATTTAATCTTTGCGTGGAAACGTTGATTTTCGCTCAGTTCTTAAATGTATATTGAGCATAATGTGTTTTTCACATAAGGGACCGACAAAAAAAACAAAAAAATATAGAATTCCTGCAATATCCCGATTTTTTTGCGTATGACGCTATGAAGGCAGACAGTCTGCGCCGGTATTTTGACAAACTGGCCTTGTTGTACATCGCATAACGGTCGCAGTGATAATGCTTTGTAGAAAAAGGAAATATGCTCCGGCAGAGTGCGCCGGAGCGAAATTATATATTAATCAGTTTTATTTTTGAAGGGATTGGAAAATGAGAGTACAAACAACTTACATCAAATGGCTGCTGTGCGTATTGTTTTTAACCTTGCCGGCTTACGCACAATACGGCGGCGGCAGCGGAACCGCTGAGGATCCATACCTGATCTACACGGCTGAGCAGATGAACACTATCGGTGCTGAGCCTAACGACTGGGACAAGCATTTCAAGCTCATGGCCGATATCGACTTGAGTATCTATACGGGAACGGATTTTAACGTTATTGGTTATGGTCTGTTCCCCGCTTTCTCCGGCGTATTTGACGGCAACGGTCAT
>JAFGPJ010000289.1 GCA_016936275.1 Sedimentisphaerales bacterium | reverse complement strand
TTATCCGGGAAAACGTGTAGGGTGTGCATCGCACACCTTTTTTTGATACGATGGTGTGCAGTGCACACCCTACTGTATCATCGTGGGCCGCTGCCGCTCCCCTATTTTTTTGAAATGGGACAGCGCGCTTTCGCTGTCGTCGAAGTCTTTGTCTGTGTATAAGAGCATGGTCTGGCCGATGCGGATTTGATCGCCCTCTCTCAATGTGGTTATCTCGGTGATTCTTTTATTATTGATGATCACTCCGTGCTTGCTGTTCATATCTTCTGCGGAGTGCTCCTTTGTTTTCTCATCGTACCATATTCGTAAATGTTTGCGGGAAACCATATCATCCAGTATCTGCATGGGAAGTGCCTCGGCCCTTCCTATGACGTTAGTACGCCTGCCGAGCGGCAGATATTCGCCTTTCTGCTCTCCGGATGTTACGATGATAGATGCCATTGCTACTCCTTGTAATAAACCCTTTCGGATGTATGCATATTGGCAAAACCAACAATCACATTTTGCAATAATAACAAACCAACATGCTATTGACTATCTTCTGCGCAGTCAAGTCCTTTTTAAGGTTTGTTTCAAAGTTTTGCAGTAACCATTTCTGGTGGGTGATGCCGTAGGGTGTGCAAACCCATTCGGCTACGCTCAGGGCAGGCTCATTGCACACGCTGTTCCTATTGCAGCGTGTGCAGCTATAAGGCAAGCTGCACACCCTACGAGGGCATTAAATAAGAAGAAGCGGCGTTGCTTAGAACGCCGCTTCCGCTAGCCTGGTGTCTCCGCATACACTTTTAAGCATATCAGACATGTGCCGAGATGCCGCTTTAATAATCCCGTACAATTACCGAATCTTTGCCTACCATGTACTGGTCTGAGTTGGCGATTTTCAGATTGTAAACCTTGCCGGCATAGCTTCTTGTTGTGATGCTCTTGATTCCGATTGTACCGGTGAGCGTTTTCAGTCTGAGGCTTGTTGTCAGATTCTGTGCCGCGACCCACTGCCCGGAATCGGTCATAAAACGGTGTGCCTCCACGACACTGATGGTATTTCCGCTCTCAAGGACGATATCACGGCAAACGAACGTACCTTTGTGCTCCTGTACCGATTCGATTGTCCGGCTCGCAGTGACATTCCGGATTTGGAAAAGTCTGCCGTTCGTCAATACGGGGGTTTCGGGAAGAAAACAAGCCCTGCCTTTGGGCGGCCACCTGTCTGTTGTTGTGAACTTCCACATCACACCAGTACTCTTGCCATTAAGGTTGACTTCGTCGATACGCCAAAAGTATGTGGTATCTGGGTCCAGCCAGCCGGGATCAAATTGGGATATGATCTGATTACCCATAAATGCAATCGATGTGAGATGTTCTGGATTTTCCTTCCCGAAGTAGATGTCATGCGAGATAGCATTTGCGCCGGGGGTCCACCTCAATATTGCATCCAATTCAACTTCGGCCGCTCCATCGGCAGGATCGGGATCGGAGGCCTGGCCCGGCAGGCCTATTTGCCCGTACGGTGACAGGCTGGCTTCCGCCGTGCCGCCGTAGGCGCCAATATTAATCCGACCGGCGTTGGGCATCGGCTCATCTAATGTGTCAGCATCAGGATTGCCGCCGTCGACACATGGGCTGGTGACCTTGTCTAGCACCCATATATCAAATCGAGGCCAATATCGGCCACGTTCTGAACGTAAGTGATAATCGCCGTTGTCAGGATCAACGAAGAGCGGATCGGCTGTGATATCACCTTCGCCACCTCGTTCTACGCAACTATACATGGCCCGGCATCCAAACAGGTCGCCATCTGTATTGTTCCAGAGAATGCAGTTGCTGATGTCCGGCTGTGAATCGGCATAGGCTTCAATACCGTACTTATTACCCACTATCGTCAGGTTACTGATAGCAGGAGAGCTGTCGGCAATGAAGATTCCCATGAAGCTGTCTTTAATGATGAAATTCTTCAGGATGCTGCCGGGGCCTTCGCCGTAATAAAACGAGACCGCAAAATCACCCGGATTCCAGAGCACAGGAACGCCGGCGGGACTTACAGCAACGCCTTGGACCGTTATTGCTTTACCCAGGAAGTTGATCTCTTCCAGGTACAGCCCCGGATAGACCAGAACTGCGTCACCGTCCTCTGCTGCATCGATCCCTTTCTGAATGGTTGCGAAAGCTGTTCGTAGCGTCGATCCATTATTGTTATCGTCTCCGTTTAACGAGTCGACATAGATAATACCCCGCTCTCCAACCGGTGGTGTCCCTGCTCCGACTGTAAAGCTCCAGACATCGCCTTTGTGCGTAGTTCTGCCATCAAGCTCATCGACCCGCCAGTAGTAGGTCTTATCAAATTCAAGGATGCCGGGAAAATAAATCGTAGTTTCCTGAGGGATGCCTCCGGAGGCGTTTTTCACCTCGGCAAAATTATCCCCGAAATACACAGTGTGCAGTTTTGCTCGATAACCCGGCTGCCAGCTAAGGATTACATCGGGTTCTACAAATTCGGAGCCGTCAGCAGGATTAGGAGCGTAAGCTGTGCTGGGTGTAATCTTAAAACTCCAGACATCTCCTACTGATATATCGCCCGTGCGCCGGACATAAATCTCATCGACTCGCCAGTAATAAGTTGTCCCCGGGACAAGGCCATTCGGATAAGGATATCCGGGGAAGCCGAGAATAAAAAACATCGTGGTCTGGTTGCCTCTGAATGTTTCTCCTGTACCATATTTCACATTGTCATAATTCTCGCCGACATATATATCGAACGAGACTGCAAGATCTGATGGCTGCCAGCTAAGAGTCACTCATGTTTCTTCGTAGATGGCACCATTGCGTGGATCAGGATTCGAGGCTTTTGGCCAACCCTTGCCTGCAATGCTCAGCGCTAAGACTACAGTTAGGTAAATCAATTTCTTAGACATAATAGTTCTCCTTAAAATAAAGTTTATATTGGCAATTACCACATTCACCAAATACTTTTATATTCATTTTTCTGCCCTTCAATAAAATGATCTTCGTTCCTATTACAAAAACATCTTCTCTTCTATGGCTCTTGTTCTGCTGAATATCCAATCCTGCCCCAGGTCGCCTTTTGCATCCTCTGCAGGTCATACATTCCATCCTCGGTTTGCGGTTCGTAGTCTTTATCTTCCAGCATCTCATTGAATAAGCTACGAACGGGCATTAGTTTGCGAGGTATGTTTACGGTCTCAGTTCCATTCCATTTCCAATACTCGGCGTGTCCGTCGGCCATCGAGAGCGTCGTACCATTAGCATGTTGTATTGGAGGGTGACTTGGCCCATACCACTTAGGATAGAGATAATGAACGTAAAAATCATCGCCACTTGCTGTATTGCACATATCGATAAAGACCGCTCGCTGGCCTGCACCGGGACTTACAATTTCCGTGAGTCTGGTTAGTCTTAATACCGTGTTGTTAGCGTGTTTTCCAAACTTTATCAATTCCGTGTTTGTCTCACCAGGCAAGTATGTTCCCTCGACAAGGGCACCGTTATTTGATACAACGGTTGTATATGTGACTGCATGGCCGTGCCATCCCCGCGGACAGCGGTAAACATCGATATCATTAAGGTATGGCCAAAGGGCGCCTTTATCCGGATTCTCTATTACCGCTGAACGACTCTCAGGAAAGTAAAAGGATGTGCCCACCCAGCCTTCGATCATGGAAGAACCAGCTATCCCCTTATCGAAGGCGCTGCCATCAACGATTCTGCCATCGTGTTCTTCGGCGTAGGCAAGCCACGCTAAGGTGAGCTGTTTGACATTGCTTAAACAAACCACACGGTGGGCCCGTTCTCTGGCACTGCGTAGCGCTGGGATGAGCAGCGCTATCAACAACGCTATCACAGAAATCACTAACAATAGCTCAATTAACGTAAATCCTTTTTGCTTGGTTTTCATTTTGCGTTTTACTTTATTATAGAGGTTTCATTAATCCCTAAAGTTACTCATCCGTTGCGGCTGCCGTGCGTGCTACCACGAGCAGAAGCAGCACGCATTGCAGCCAACTTGCAAGACTCGCTTTGCCTCTCATTTTCCTGTCCCTCTAATTATGAAATTATAAAATTATGATGCCGCTGCAAGCTGCACAGCGGGAGCATATTTTCATTATCGAGCAGATAGTTTTTTATTCAATCTTGTTAACCAAAAAATCCGTCAAAATCCATTTGGTATTATTTTCAGACTGATTGATACAATTATGCGATATCCAGCACGTGTCGGATAAGCACCTGATGTCGCAAATCCATAGGTTCTGGCCGTAACTGCTGTAAGGATCAGGATTTTCAGAAAGCCATCCCCATGTCAGGAAATTGCCGATTGTTGTCGGCCTGCCCGATATGACGTCCGGACTTACAAGTACCAGCTCAATTGGAGAAATAATTATGTCGTTCCGGGGATTATATTGGCAGCGGACCGAATTGGATTGTT
>JAFGPJ010000288.1 GCA_016936275.1 Sedimentisphaerales bacterium | reverse complement strand
TCGATATTCTCCATGTACACTGAAGATAACCAGGGATGGTTCCCTCCACTCCCACGCGAATACCGTAGTCCCGTGTGGTTTTTGTTCGGCTCATCGTTGTACGATGATGATCCAAACACACCTCCGGCATACTACGACGTTAGGACCGAAGGCATAGCCTGCTGTCCTATGGCCGTCAGAGCCGGGAGCAATGGACACTTCAGTAGCCATGCCTACTTCCACCATATGCTTGAGATGGCTGGCACAGGGGGTTCAACATTTGAAGCATGGGAGATTACAGGTACCCCCCGGCCGTTTCGCAGCAGCTATGGCTTCAACGAATGGTTGTTCAATCCCTCATTTAGTCCTTTTATTACCTTTTATGGAAAGAATCTGGGCTTAAACACTTCTTCCATTAAGGGTAAGGCCAACATCCCCACACTTCTCGATTCGGCATACGTTTCGGGTTACCCTGAAGAGGTCTATTTCCCACCGCCGGTGATCGAGACCGATACATCCGGCACCATCTCGATGTTCTGCATAAACCGGCATAACGGGTATGTAAACGGTCTTTTCCTTGACTGGTCGGTAAGAAGGATCGGGCTCAAGGAATTGTGGACTTTGAAGTGGCATCGTGACTTTAACACGGCAAACAAATGGACCAAAGCCGGCGGAGTAAAGCCTGATGACTGGCCGGAATGGATGAGAGGCTTTAAAGATTACTAATGCAATAAATAGATAGAGCGAGCAAAAAAAACGACCGAAAGAATTAAAACTTGCCCCCTATTTCTCTTCCTCTTTTTGAGGTGATTAGAGGCTGATTTTATTTTGGAGTTCGGCAATAGTAGTCTGAACCTGCTTTAACTGGTTTTGAAGCTCACTTACCTTTTGTGTCTCGGTTTCCAATTGGCCTGCAAGAGTATCGATCCTTTGTTTGGCATTTCTCGCCTCGGCAACGGCCGCATCACGAGATAAAGTGAGATCATCAGCTTGCTTCTGCAGCGAATCGCGCGAAGCACTAAGCTCCTTGACCTGCTTTTGCAATTGATCGCGCGAGTTGGTTAGTTCGTTGACCTGCGTTTCCAGCCGGTCGCGTGAGACGGAAAGTTCATTGACCTGTTTCTGCAGCTTATCGCGAGTTTCCGAGACAGTATCAACCTGTGCCAGGAGCTCATCTCTTTGGCTTTTTGTTGTTTCTAATTCCGTTTTTAGGTGCGCTATCTCGGTTCTGCAGCAACCCGTCAGGGCTAATGGAAAAACCAATACTATTGTAAGTGTGAGAATAAGAATCTGTTTCATCGTTTCGTTCCTTTTCTGTCGATATTATAGAAAATTTACTGCCATGGATTTCCATATCCCCACATCGAAACGCTCCTTCACGCTTGAAGATACAAAATAACACAATTGTATCTTGGTTTCAAGAATATTCCGGCAGGTTAAACGGGCCGGACTGAATCGATATTCTATTCAGGAAATCCTGTCAACTTGGCGTAAGATAAGTATTATCAATGCCAAAAATGGCATATTTAATTTCTGAAGGAACCGGGTATGAAGGCTGTAAATGCGTTTTTTGGATGTTACAAATACCTGTAAATACAATACTTAATGCAAAAAAAGCCAAAATGGTGGATTTTCTGAGCTAAAGCTGGTATATGGTTTGCACATATTGTATTAATTGTATCGACAGATGAAGTTTATAAACAAAAACGCAGGATACAATTGCAATGTAAGTTAGGAATTAGCAAGGGATTAACAACTGAATCTTTTATCGGACAGACAATTTATGGAGGCAAGTAATTATGGCAGTTAAAGAATTGGCATTTGAAACCGAAGCGCGAGCGGGGCTTTTGGCCGGCGTGGAAAAGCTCGCAGCAGCCGTCAAGCCAACGTTAGGCCCGAAAGGGCGAAACGCCGTCATCGACAAGAGCTGGGGCGGCCCAACCGTAACCAAGGACGGCGTAACAGTTGCCGAGGAAATCGATCTTGTCGACAAAAATGAGAATCTCGGCGCAAAACTGGTCAAGGAAGCGGCGAGCAAGACATCAAAAGTCGCCGGCGACGGCACGACAACCGCTACGGTTTTGACCGAAGCACTATTCAAGGAGGCCTACAAAAACCTCGCGGCGGGCGCAGATGCCATGGCACTGAATCGTGGCATGCAGAAAGCCGCCGAGGCCGTAACAAAGAAGCTCGTATCTTTGGCAAAGCCGATCGATATTACCAAGGCCAACGATATCATCAATATCGCTTCTGTGTCAGCTAATAATGACGTGGAAATAGGCAAGATTATGGCGGAAGCCTTCCAGCGTGTCGGCAAAGACGGCGTTATCACCGTCGAAGAGGGCAAGAGCTTCGAGACGACGGTGGAATTCGTCGAAGGTATGCAGTTCGACCGTGGCTATCTTTCGCCGCACTTCGCAACCGACACCAACAATATGGTCTGTGAGTTGAATAAACCATTCATCCTCGTTTACGAGGAAAAAATCAGCAATGTGGCCAAGCTCGTGCCGCTGCTTGAGAAGGCCGCAAAGGCAAAGAAGCCGCTGCTTATCATTGCCGAGGATGTTGAAAGCGAAGCGCTGGCGACTTTGGTTGTAAACAAGCTCAGAGGCATCCTGCAAGTGGCAGCCGTGAAGGCCCCCGGCTACGGCGACAGGAGAAAAGCAATGCTGCAGGATATAGCGGTTCTTACAGGAGCAGAGCCGATTTTCAAAGACCTCGGAATCGAGATGGAGAACATCAGCATCAAACAGCTCGGCCAGGCCAAAAAAGTGACTATCGACAACGACGACACAATCATAGTCGAAGGAGCCGGAAGCCACGAAGCAATCAGCGGCAGAATCAAACAGATAAAAGATGAGATCGAAATTACAACCAGTGATTACGACCGTGAGAAACTCCAGGAACGGTTAGCTAAACTTACCGGAGGCGTCGCACAGATTAACGTTGGCGCCGCAACCGAAGCGGAAATGAAGGAAAGAAAAGCACGAATCGAAGATGCTCTGCACGCCACGAGGGCGGCCATCGAGGAAGGAATCGTGCCGGGCGGCGGTGTGGCTCTGATCCGCTGTATAGAAGCCGTCGATAAACTAAAACTCGAAGGGGATGAGCAGACCGGTGCTGATATCCTGAAAAAAGCACTTTCAATGCCTTGTTACTATATCGCATACAATGCCGGAACAACAAGTCCGAATCTCGTAGTCAACAAGGTTTCGGAAGGAAAAAACGGCTTTGGCTATAACGCCAACTCAGACAAATACGAAGACTTGTTGGAAGCCGGGATAATTGATCCGGCAAAGGTTACCCGCATCGCATTGCAGAACGCCGTGAGTATCGCCGGGCTGCTTTTGACGACTGATTGCTTAGTTACCGAAAAGCCAAAAGAGAAAGAAGCCATGCCGCATGGTGGTCCCGGAGGTCCGGGCATGGGCGGAATGGGCGACATGGATGACATGATGTAGACCCTCGATGCCAGATAATCATGCCTTAACATAAAAACATCAATTTGAACAAGGATGCAAAAATGATAAACAGGACAATCCAATCAAGATACAGTGCCGTATTAATCATGTCAGCGGTGCTGTTTTTATTATTGAGTGTGGGCTGCCAGCAGGAAGAAGCTAACATCACTGTAATAAAATCGCCCGGCGGGAAAAAACAGTTGTGTAAGGACGAGCGGATGGAATGGTGGCGCCAGGCCCGGTTCGGCATGTTTATCCATTGGGGTCTTTATGCAGTACCGGCGGGCGAGTGGAAGGGCGAAAAAGTGCCGGGTATCGGCGAGTGGATTATGGAGCGGGCCAAAATACCCGTTTCGGAATACGAACAACTCGCCGGGCAGTTCAACCCCGTCAAATTCGACGCCGAGCAGTGGGTGCAAATCGCCAAAAATGCGGGCATGAAATACATTGTTATTACCAGCAAGCATCACGATGGCTTTTGTCTGTGGGATACGAAATATACCGACTATGATGTAGTAGATGCCACACCATTTAAGCGTGATATCCTCGGAGAGCTGGTCGCCGAATGTAAGAAGCAGGGTATAAGACTATGCTTCTATCACTCGATAATGGACTGGCACCATCCCGATGCGCAGGCACCGTTTTATCCGAATTACAACGATACAAGCAAATCCAATCCGAATTTTGACCGTTATGTCGAGTACTATCTGAAAGGGCAGTTAAAAGAGTTAGTGCAAAATTACGGCCCGCTCGGAATAATGTGGTTCGACGGCGAATGGGTTAAGGACTGGACGCGGGAAATGGGCTGGGACATGTACGATTACTGCCTGAGCCTTCAGCCGGATACGATTGTCAACAACCGTGTAGGCAACGGCCGGCAGGGAATGCGAGGTCTTAGTAAAAGCGACGAGTTTGCCGGAGACTACGGCACTCCCGAGCAGGAGATACCAGCAACAGGTCTTCCCGGCGTTGACTGGGAAACCTGTATGACCATGAACGACACGTGGGGATACAAGTCCTACGACAATAACTGGAAATCAACCGAGGATTTGCTGCATAAGCTGGTTGACATTGCCAGCAAGGGCGGCAACTTTTTGCTGAACGTCGGACCTACGGCCGAGGGGCTTATTCCCGCTGCCAGCGTAGAACGCCTGGCAGCTATCGGTGAATGGATGAAGCATAACAGCGAGAGTATTTATGGAACCACGGCCAGCCCGCTCGGCGAGGTCCCTTGGGGCAGATGCACTGCAAAGCCAGGCAAGCTGTATCTGCACGTCTTCGATTGGCCGACGAACGGCAAGCTCGAAGTAACCGGCATAAAAAACAAAGTCAAAAAGGCCTACCTGCTGGCTGATAAGAAAAAGGCCAAAATGCTTTTCGAGCGACAAAGCAATGAAAAGATTGTTCTTACGGTGCCGTCCAGAGCGGCGGACCCGGTTGACACAGTTATCGTGCTGGAAATTGAAAACAAATAAATAATCAATAAAAGGAATAGAAAAGATAAGGAGTGAGTTATGAAACTTAAACCTCTGGATGATAGAATTGTAATCAAGCAGTCGGAAGCTGAAGAGAAGACCGCCGGCGGGATTATTCTGCCGGACACGGCAAAGGAAAAACCGCAGATCGGCAAGGTCGTTGCCACCGGCCCGGGCAAGCTGCTCGATGACGGAAAGCGGGCAAATATGTCGGTCAGGAAAAACGACGAAGTAATTTACGCGAAATATATCGGCAGCGACGTCGAGATTGACGGTGAAAAATATGTCATTCTCAGAGAAAGTGATGTTCTCGGTATTGTTGAAAAATAAACGATTCAATCTGAATCGGATGCACAATGGAAAGGCAAAACAATAACAGCCAATAATTGATAAAAGGAAATAAAAATGGCAAAGCAATTAATGTTTAACGATACGGCGCGAGCGCACCTGAAAGACGGCCTGGAACAATTGTCCGCAGCGGTTAAGGTCACACTCGGGCCGACCGGCAAGAATGTTATCCTGCAAAAAAGCTGGGGCTCTCCGAAGGTGACAAAGGACGGCGTTTCAGTCAGTAAGGAAATCGAGCTGCCCGAACCGTTCAAGAACATGGGCGCGAAAATGGTCAACCAGGTCGCCAGCAAGACCTCGGACGTTGTCGGCGACGGCACGACTACTGCTACAGTTCTCGCAGAAGCAATCTACACGGGCGGGCTGAAGCACGTAACCGCCGGCTCGAGCCCTATGGCCATTCAGCGGGGAATCAGCAAAGCCGTAGAAGCGGCATCAAACTACATTAAGTCGGTAAGCAAACCTGTAAAAGGTCACGACGACATCGCAAAAGTTGCTACGATTAGCGCAAATAACGATCCCGAAGTCGGGCAAAAGCTGGCCGATGCTATGGACGCGGTCGGCAGGGAAGGCGTCATCGAGGTCGAAGAAGGCAAGGGAATGGAAACCGAGCTGAGCGTTGTCGAAGGCATGCAGTTCGAGAAGGGTTACATATCGCCGTACTTTATGACCAACGCCGAGACGCTCGAAGCGGTTCACGAAGATGTTTATATTCTGCTGCACGAGAAGAAAATATCGAACGTTCGCGAGATTATCCCGCTGCTGGAGAAAGTGGCACAGGTAGGCAGGCCGCTGTTGATTATTGCCGAAGACGTCGAGGGCGAAGCGCTTGCGGCACTGGTTATTAACCGCCTGCAGGGTATATTAAGAGTCTGTGCCGTAAAGGCCCCCGGCTTTGGCGACCGCAGAAAAGCGATGCTGGCCGATATCGGTATCTCGACCGGTGGGCAGGTCATCACCGAAGATTTGGGCATTAAGCTCGAAAGCGTCGAGCTGTCGCAGTTAGGCCAGGCCAAGAAGGTCGTCGTGGACAAGGAAACAACTACGATCATCGAAGGCGCCGGCACGAAAAAAGATGTAAAGGCCCGTTGTGATCAGATCCGCAATCAGATTGAAAAGACAACCAGTGACTACGACCGCGAAAAATTGCAGGAAAGACTGGCCAAACTAACCGGCGGTGTAGCTGTAATCAAAGCCGGCGCCGCGACTGAAGCGGAAATGAAGGAACGCAAAGACCTGCTGGACGATGCGCTGCACGCCACCAGGGCGGCGGCCGAGCAGGGTGTTGTAATTGGTGGCGGCGTCGTTTTCCTCAGAGCGATTGCCGACGTGGAAAAGGCCAGGGCCAAAGCCAAAGGCGAGGAAAAAATCGGTTTTGATATCGTGATCGAAGCCCTTAAAGCACCAACGATGCAGATCGTCGAAAACTGCGGCGAAAAGGGCGATGTGATTGTCGCTCAGCTTCTGGAAAAGGGCGAGAAAATCGGTTACGATGCCAATACAGGCCAGTTTGTCGATATGTTCAAAGCCGGGATTATCGACCCGGCAAAAGTCGCCCGGACCGCTCTGGAAATGGCCGCCTCAGTGGCGGGACTTATGCTGACAACCAATGTGCTGGTGACAGAGCTGAAAGACAAGGACAAGGACGAAGAGCCAATAGCTGGATCTGTAAGATAAACGTCGTCGTGCGTATTGCGTGATGCGTATTGCGTAGAAGAAGAAGGTATGGCTGAAAAAATAAGAACATACCGGGATTTAGAAATCTGGAAAACAAGCATCCAGTTGGTTAAGGATGTTTACAAGTTGACGGAGCAGTTTCCAAAGCAGGAAATCTATGGTTTAGTGAGTCAAATGAGACGAGCAGGAATTTCAGTACCTTCAAATGTGGCAGAGGGTTTCAGACGATATCACAACAAGGAGTACAAACAATTTTTGTACGTATCTTTGGGAAGTTGTGCAGAATTGGAAACTCAGGCTACAATAGCAAGAGAACTGTCCTACATTTCCGAAGACAAAGAGGCTGTGTTACTCGAAAAATTGGACCACATCTCTCGAATGATCTCCAACTTACTAAAGAAACTTTAACCTGTTACGCAATACGCGATACGCGAGACGCAATACAATATTATGGCTAAACGTGATTACTATGAAGTTTTGGGCGTAGGCAAGACGGCTTCTGCTGATGATATCAAGCGCGCTTACCGGCGTCTGGCGATGAAGTATCATCCGGACAAGAACCCGGACGATAAAGAAGCTGAAGCCAAGTTCAAAGAGTGCGCCGAGGCCTACGAAGTCCTGAGCGATGCTAATAAGCGTCAGCGCTACGACCAGTTCGGGCACGAAGGTCTTCGCGGCTCCGGCATGCATGACTTCTCCCGGATGAACGTTGAAGACATCTTCAGCATGTTCGGCTTAGATGATTTCTTCGGCGGCATTTTCGGGGGCGGTCGAGGCAGACATTCAACACGCCGGGCCGGGCCGGCTCGCGGATACGACCTGGAAACAACTGTCGAGCTGTCACTGAACGATATCGCAAACGGTGCTGAAAAGACCATTGAGTTCACCCGGCAGGATTTATGCGGTGAATGCGGCGGCAGCGGCTGTGCCAAAGGAAGCAGGCCCGGCCAATGTCCGACCTGCCGAGGCTCCGGCCAGGTCGCCAGGGGAGGCGGTTTATTCCAGATGGTCTCGACCTGCGGGCAATGCGGAGGCAGCGGGCAGATAATCACAAATCCCTGCAAGAAATGCAAAGGCACCGGCAGAGTGCCGAAAAAGAGAACCGTCAATATCAAAATCCCAGCCGGCGTCCACGAAGGACAGGGTATCCGGGTAGCCAATGAAGGAGAACCCGGCCGAATGGGTGGGCCGAAGGGAGATTTGTATTGCTATGTCAGGGTAAAGCCGCACGAGTTTCTGCAGCGAGATGGCAATGATTTGATCGCCGTAGTTCCTATCAGCTACACGCAGGCCGCTCTGGGGACAACAATTGATGTGCCAAGCATCAACGGAAAAAAGGCTTTGAAAATCCCTGCCGGAACCCAGTACGGCAGCATTTTCAGAATAAAGGGCCAGGGACTGCCGGACGTCAGAACGCATCGGACAGGCGACCAGCTTGTCCAGATTATAATTGAAACACCAACAAAACTGAATAAGTCGCAGCAGGATTTGTTAAGAGAATTCGCAAAGACTGAGAATAAACATGTTTCTCCGAAATCCGCAAGTTTTTTTGAGAAGCTTAAACAACATTTTGGTAACAACTGATGAAGCCAAAAAACAAAGAAAAATCAAAACATAGAGATTCACAGCAGGTCGATAGTAGCGAGCAAAAGGCACAGGAAGGCAAATTGGAAGAATTGCACGAAAAAATAGAGTCCCTTCAAAAAGAAAAGGACGAGCTTTTTGCCAAGCTCCAGCGGATCAGCGCCGACTATGCGAATTACCAGAAAAGGGTGCCCAAGCAAATCAGCGATGCGATCTGCTATGAAAAGGAAAGAATCATTAAGACTCTGCTGCCTGCTCTGGATAATTTCGAGCACACGTTTCAGAATGCTCATTCGGCTGAAAACGTGGACGTGCTCGTAAAGGGTATTCGGATTATTTACGATCAGTTTTGCGAAATCCTTAAATC